>NZ_JAGTPI010000119.1:0-2696 GCF_021147825.1 Pseudomonas quasicaspiana | reverse complement strand
GACGCAGATTTTTTGCAGGGAAAATACCTTCGCGAATGAATTCGCTCCTACCGAAAAACAGTGCAGTCAGGTGTTAACGCTGTGAACACCCATCCCGGTGGGAGCGAATTCATTCGCGAAAGCGGTGCGTCAGACGCAGATTTTTTGCAGGAGAAATGCCTTCGCTAATGAATTCGCTCCTACCAAAAACAGTGCAGGCAGGTGTTAACGCTGTGAACCCATCCCGGTAGGAGCGAATTCATTCGCGAAAGCGGTGCGTCAGACGCAGATTTTTTGCATGGAAAATACCTTCGCGAATGAATTCGCTCCTACCAAAAACAGTGCAATTAGAGCCAGACGGACGGACGGGCTCACTAAATTCCATAGCATGCCGCTATGCCTACTGTAGCTACCCTCAATTGGGCTTAAAGGCCGACTGAAGATACCTTCCCGTTACCGCAATATATGGCGCATTGACACCAAGGCGCTTCAGCTACTTGTTTACCCACGAGTTCACCCCATGAAAAATCCGATATCCCTCGCATCGCGCATCGGCCTGGGCTTTGCCGCCATCGTGTCGCTGCTTGTATTGATTACCTCCGTGGGTATCCAACGAGTTGGATTTATCGACTCCACGCTGGAAGACGTCAGCAACAACGCCGCGAAAGTGCAGCGCTACGCGATTAACTTCCGCGGCAGCGTTCACAACCGCGCTATCGCCATTCGTGATGCCGTGCTGGTGACCAATGATCGCGACCTTGAATCCCACCTGGCCGAAGTCAGCAGCCTGCAAAAAGACTACGTGGATTCAGCCACGCCGATGGACCAACTCTTCGCGAGCAACACCGTCACCCCGCAAGAGCAATCCATGCTGCAGGCCATCAAAGACATCGAACAGCGCACCCTGGCCTCCACGAAAAAACTGATCGACCTGCGCCGCACCGGCGACATCGCGGGCTCTCAGGCTTTGCTGCTCAACCAGATATCCGCCGACTACAGCGAGTGGCTCAAGCGCATCAACGCCTTGATCGACTACGAAGAAGCGTCCATCAAATCGCAGCTCAGTGACGTGCAGGCCACCGCTAGCCAGTTTCGCGGCTTGATGTTGCTGGCGACTGGCGCGGCCTTGTTGCTGAGCATCTTCCTGTCGATCCTCATCATCCGCTTCGTCAAATCCACCCTCGGCGCAGAACCCACCGAAGTGGCTCAAGCCATCCAGCGTCTTGCCGCGGGCGACCTGCAGCAAAGCATCGTCACGCCCTACCCCGACAGCGTGATGGGCGTACTGAAAACTGCCCTCAGCCGCCTGGCTGACACCATTACCCAAGTGCGCATGGCCGCTCAGGAAGTGAATCAGTCCTCCACACTGCTGTCCGCCACGTCGATCACCAACAACGACCAGATAAACCTGCAAACCCGTGAAGCTGAACAAGTGGCCACCGCCATCACGCAAATGGCAGCCACCGTCAACGAAGTCACCGGTTACGCATCCCAAGCCGCCGATGCAACGCGTCTGGCCGACGGCGAAGTGGAAAGCGGTAACCAGTTGGTCGCGGGCACCACCCTGGCGATTGAACAATTGGCCACGTCACTGGCGGAAACCACCCTGACCGTGGAGCGGGTGTCCAAACAAAGCGAAGAGATCGAGAGCGTGATCGACGTCATCAACTCAATCGCCTCTCAAACCAACCTGCTGGCCCTCAACGCGGCCATTGAAGCAGCAAGGGCTGGCGAGCACGGCCGGGGCTTTGCAGTCGTCGCCGATGAAGTACGGTCGCTGGCCAACCGTACCCAGCGCTCGACGCAAGACATTCGGGACATGATCAGCACCCTGCAAAGTGGTACTGAAGCCGCCGCGCAAACCATGCGTGACAACTGCGAACTGGTAGGTCGCACCGTGGAGCAAACCCGCAATGCACAAGGTGCGCTGTCCAAAATCAGTCAGGAAGTAGGCGCCATCAACCGCATGAACGCACAGATCGCCAGCGCCTCGGTGCAGCAAAACAGCGTGGCGGAAGAAGTGGCCGTCAACATCAACCGCATCCACGGTTCAACCGTGCAGTCCGCAACCGGCTCAAAGCAAGTGGCCACCGCAAGCCAGGAACTGGCAAAACTGGCAGACCGCCTGACCCAGAAAGTGGCGTTCTTCAAAGTCGGCTGAGCCCGCCCGAACCTGTGGGAGCGGGCTTGCCCGCGATGAACGATGACGCGGTATGACTGCAAGCCGCGGCATCCCCAATCGCGAGCAAGCTCTGCTCCCACACATGCCTGCCCCACCATCAAACCCTGTTGGAGCGAGGCATGCCCGCGAAGAACGATGACGCGGTATAACTGCAAGCCGCGGCACCCCCAATCGCGAGCAAGCTCTGCTCCCACACATGCCTGCCCCACCATCAAACCCTGTTGGAGCGAGGCTTGCCCGCGAAGAACGATAACGCGGTATGACTGCAAGCCGCGGCACCCCCAATCGCGAGCAAGCTCTGCTCCCACAATGTCTGTGCCCCGCCACCGAACTCTGTGGGAGCCGGGCTTGCCCTAATGCCTGTCAGTTAAGCTCCGTTGGTTTTTTCTTTGGATATTTGACCGGCCTTGGTTTGACCACTCGGGGGTAAGCTCGCTTACGCCTGGGTGGCAGCATGAAGTGCTGTGCCTGTGTTCTTAGCTCCGCCAAACGTTTGGGGATCGTGCCCGGTGTTTCGGTCGGACAAAAGCGCAGC
>NZ_JAGTPI010000118.1:0-3193 GCF_021147825.1 Pseudomonas quasicaspiana | reverse complement strand
GTTAGCCGCATTGGGCCATGGATGGCCCGTTGCGGCGGCCCACGGTTCAGGATCTGCGGGCGGGTACACCGAGCGACAGCGAGGTGCCGAGTGGTGGGGTAAAAGCGTTTTGGTTACTTTTGCGCTGTTCAAAAGTGACGCGCTGTAAAAGCGCAACCAATATCAGCCATAACGCACCAACGGATATGTACACAAGATGAGCCCCCCCTCACTCACCCCCCGGATCCGCTGGCACCTCGCCGTCCTGACTGGTATCAATGCTGACCACCACCGAC
This sequence comes from Pseudomonas quasicaspiana, assembly GCF_021147825.1. NCBI lineage: Bacteria > Pseudomonadati > Pseudomonadota > Gammaproteobacteria > Pseudomonadales > Pseudomonadaceae > Pseudomonas > Pseudomonas quasicaspiana. Next base: position 2,918 of record NZ_JAGTPI010000118.1, on the reverse strand, counting down.
ATCCCCGGTCGCAAACGTTTCGCCAACGGCTGATTGGGCTCGACAATGATCCGCACCGGAATCCGCTGAGAGATCTTCACAAAGTTGCCGGTAGCGTTATCCGCCGGCAGCAAACTGAACTCCGAACCCGTCGCAGGCGAAATCCGCTGCACGCGCCCGTGCATCTTTTCATGGCCCAGCGCGTCAACAGTAAACGTGACCGGCTGACCAAGGCGCACATTCACCATCTGCGTTTCTTTCATATTGGCGATGACCCAAAGCCGGTCGGGTACCAGCGCCATCAACTGCGCGCCGGAATTCACGTAGGCACCGAGGCGCACGCCAATCTGCCCCAACTGACCGTCACGCGGGGCCAGAATCCGGGTATTGCTCAGGTCAATGCGCGCCAGCTCGATAGCCGCTTCAGCATTGGCCACCGAAGCTTCCAGCGAGCCGCGATTGATGATCACGGTTTGCAGATCCTCCTTGGCAATGTCTAGCGCAGCACGGGCTTCAGCGATGGCGGCGTTGGCTTGTGCATCGGCGGCGCGGCTGACGTCCAGCTCACTTTTTGAGACCGAACCATCGGTGACCAGCGCCTGATTTCGACGCAGGTCGGCCGCCGCCTTGCGACCCTGAGCGATGCTGTTTTCCAGGGCGGCCTTGCGCTGTGCAATGGTCGCTTCGGCACTGCGTCGCTGTTGCAGGTTGTTGGCCAGTGAAGCTTTCTGAATGCCCAGTTGCGCCAGCGATTGATCCAGATGCTGACGGTAGATCCGGTCATCCAGTCGCACCAGCAGGTCGCCTGCCTTGACGAACTGGAAGTCCTGTACCGGCACCTCGAAGACATATCCGCTCAATTGCGGACTGATGATCGTGGTCTGGCCCCTGACCAATGCGTTTTCAGTACTTTCGACAGGGCTGCTGAACGGCGGCAATTGCCAGGCATAGAGGACGATCAGAATGCCGATCAGCGCAATGCTGGCAAAGATCACCGAGGAGATGATCCGGGTGCGCGAAGAGCGCGGTTCGCTGCTGGCGGGGGCGGCTGCCGGGGGCGGTGGCGGCCCTGATGATGCGGGTTGTTCTGGTGTCTGATCAGAGCCTGCGTCGGTCGATGCAGGGGGCTTGGTTGTGTCATTCATGAAGGTTGAGCGCCGCTGGAGTTAACGGAAGTAGAGTTCGCCGCTGCAGGCGTTGTCGCCGCAAGCGGTTTTGTGGTCATTCTCAGCCAGGTCACGCGAATCGAAATCCAGACCATGGTCAGGACGGCAACCAGCGCGATCAGCATGAATACGTCGTTGTAGGCCAGAATATTGGCTTCCCGGGTGGCTGTATTGGCGATGGCGCGGATGCCCAGACTGGTCCGCGTCGATGGGTCAGCAATGGCTGAAGCGTAGCTCGCGCTGGAGCTTTGCAGGCGGGCCTGAACCTGAGGGTTGATCAAGGTGAGGTGTTCGACCAGCACGCTTGAGTGAAATTTCTCCCGCACCACCTGAAACGTGCCGAACACCGCCGAGCCGATCAGCCCGCCCAGGTTCTGGGTGATCCCGAACAGTACGGAAAAACTGACCATGTTGCGCGGGTTGGCGATCACGCTGCTGATGCCCATGACCAGCGTCGGACCCAGAAAGAATGTGCCGCCGAAGGCCAGCAGAAACTGGCTCAGGTACATGTTCGATTGCCGGGTGACGTTGGTCGAGCCGCTGTCCATCCAGGCGCCAATGGCAATCATCGCCAAAGAAATCAACAAAGGTTTGATCAGGTGCTGCGGGTTGATCGTCCATGCACTGACCGCCAGACCCGCCACGCTGCCCAGTAACATCACGGCGTACAGTGAATGCAGTTGTTCGGAGCCCATGTTCAGGGTTTGAAGAAACCCCACTGCGCCGATGGATTGCTCCGACAGTACGACTCTGAACAGGATGACCGCCAGCCCCAGACGCCAGATCGCACCACTGCCCAGCCAGCGAGTGATCAGCAGTGGGTTTTTGCGGTTATGTTCGATGGCCAGACCGGCGCAGATCAGCGCGATGGATGCGGCAGATGCCAGACCGATCCAGGTTTTCTCCAGCCACCATTCGATGCGGCCCAGGGAAAGCACGGCGCAGAGCAGGGCGAAGCCGGTGGAAAGCAGGCCAAACGTCAGGAAGTCGAGTTTTTCGAATGCCTTGAAGCGGTCTCCTGGAGGTAACTTGAGCAACAGCACGCAGCCTAGCGACAGCAGTGCCATGCCTAGCTCGAACAGGTAAAGGCCACGCCATTCGGCGATTTGCAACAAATCCTCGGACACAAGCCGAGCCATGGGAATAGCCAGTTGCGCGGTGCCCAGCCCGAGCACCAATGCTTTCAAGCGCCACTTTTGCGGGAAGGCCTGGATCATGTAATAAAGGCCCAGCGTCGACAGGGCCGCGCCCACCATCCCATGAGCCGCACGCACGGCGATGGCGGAGTTCAGGTCGTTGACGAACAGGTGAGCGAAGGTCACCAGTGCGTAGAGCACCAGAAATAACTCGGTGAAGGTCCGCAGGCCGAACTGCTGGCGAAACTTCACCAGCACCAGATTCATTGAGACGTTGGTCATGACGTAGGCCGCGGGGAGCCAGGCGACTTCAGCGGTGGTCGCGCCCAGTGAACCTTGCAAATAGGGCAGGTTGGCAACCACCAGTGCATTACCCAGGCCGCCGGTCAGCGCAACGATGACCCCAACCAGCGCGTAAGCCCAGCGCTTGGGCGTTGAGTGCAGCGGCGTCGACGGCGAGCCGGGCATGGTCGGCCGTTCATGGGGAGCCCAGTCGCGTTGGGTGTACTTACTGCTCATGCGTGGGTACTGCCTTGTGGCAACTGTGTTTGATGTTTGAAGTGTTGCACAGGACCTGTAGGAGCGCGCTTGCCCGCGATGGCGTCAGGTCAGTCGATGAATGTATCGCCAGTGCTGA
>NZ_JAGTPI010000117.1:0-4046 GCF_021147825.1 Pseudomonas quasicaspiana | reverse complement strand
ATGCTTTTTCATGGACTCGCCCTCGCTGTCGTTGGCTTCTTAAGAATGCCACCGTGGCGCTACTGACGCCTCGGCTTGGGCGAGTCCATCCAATTACGGGATTGCAAGTGAACATAGAGTCCCCCACAGGTATTCCAGCCCCGGAATCTGAATCGAATGGGCTGGGTATCGCGCTTACAAACTAAACCGCGAAACCATGCCGTTCAGGTCAACCGCCAACCGGGTCAGCTCGCTGCTGGCAGCACTGGTCTGGGTGGCACCGTCAGACGACTGGGCCGACAGATCACGGATGTTCACCAGGTTGCGGTCCACTTCACGAGCCACTTGAGCCTGCTCTTCGGCGGCACTGGCGATTACCAGATTACGCTCGTTGATTTCCACCACGGCGGTGTTGATGGTGTCCAGCGCCAGCCCTGCGCCTTTGGCGATGCTTAGGGTCGACTCAGCACGCTCGGTACTGTTACGCATTGAGCTGACTGCCTGTTCGGTGCCGCCTTGAATGCTGCCGATCATGCGCTCGATTTCGCTGGTGGACTGCTGAGTACGATGCGCCAAGGCACGCACTTCATCCGCGACCACGGCAAAACCACGACCGGCTTCACCGGCACGCGCCGCTTCAATTGCGGCGTTGAGGGCCAGCAGGTTGGTCTGGTCAGCCAGGCCGCGAATCACATCCAGCACTTTGCCAATGTCACGGGACTCTTCAGCCAGATTACCGATCAGTGTTGCAGTGCTCTGCACGTCGCCGCTCATGCGCTCGATGGCATTGACAGTTTCCTGAACCAGATCACGACCGTCGCCCGCCGAGGCAGTGGCGTTTTTCGAGGCTTCAGAAGTACTGACCGCGTTACGCGCCACCTCTTCCACAGCGCTGGTCATCTGGTTGACAGCAGTAGCGGCTTGTTCGATTTCGTTGTTCTGCTCAGCCAGGCCACGAGCGCTCTCGTCGGTCACCGCATTGAGTTCCTCAGCAGCAGAAGCAAGCTGGGTGGCGGAACCCGAAATACGGGTCAATGTGTCACGCAGCTTTTCCTGCATTTTCTGCATGGCGGCGAGCAAACGACCGGCTTCGTCAGTACCGTCGGCTTTGATCGGGCGAGTCAGATTACCCTCAGCGATGGTTTCTGCGGCTTCAAGCGCTGAAGCAATTGGCTGGGTGATACTGCGGGTCAACAGCCAGGCGAACAGGATGGTCAGGATCGTGGTGATGATCAGCAGGCTAACTACCAGAGTGAATGCCGAAGAATACTGCTCGGCAGCGTCCATGTTGGTATCTCTCAATTCCTTGGCATTGATCTCGACCAGCCTGGCCAGCGCCACGTTCATCTGATCGGAGTTGGCCAGCGTTTCTTCATTGAGCAATTGACCCAACTCATCAATCTTGCCAGCACGACTCAGGCTCTTGATGCGTTCTTCTAGCTGGCGGTACTCCCCTAGCAGTCGCACATACTCGTTGTAGGCGGATTGCTCCTCTGGAGAGGTAATGAATTTTTCATAGACAGCCTGGGCGTCAGTGATTTGCTTGTTACGCATGGCGAACAAATCGATGGTCTTGTTCTGAATGTCCGGTTCGCGGTTGATCAATAGACGATAGGACAGAACGCGCAGGCGAATGCTGATTTCGGTGAGTCGGTCCAGACTCTGGATGCTGGGAACGCTGCTTTTTGCGATCTCATCGCCTGCGTCACGGATCTTGCTCATCTGCGACAGCGCAAAAACGCCGAGGACCAACATAAGGGTGCCGATCAAGGCAAAGCCGAGAAACGCGCGGGGCGCAATATTCATGGTGCGTAATGACATGGGTTTTCCCAAAAGAAGAAGCGCATTCCTTGCGTTGAAGTGAATAGAAGAGGTGGTGATGCCTATCGGTTACAGGGTGACGGACTTGAGGCCGATGCACTGAAATCAGGCGTGGCGTAAGGTCGCAGGCTCTTTTCGATATAGCAAAAAGCCATGCAAGTCATTGAAAGGCAACGTTTACAGGGCTTTGAGCAAAAAACACGGGAATATCGAAGACGACATGTTTCTTCGGCCTGGCCCGACTGACGAGCAGCAGGAACCAGATCGGAAAATCACAGTCAACAGGGCCTGTTTATGCACTTGCCTTCAGGGAGGACGCAGCGCGCCAGAACGCCGTTATTTAAGTGGCTTAACTGGTATGCGCAGTGACTTTTCTTTAAGGTGTGCGCCCGTTGAAATTTGCTAGAGAAATCAAAATGTTGGAAGCATCCCTTAGCCAGTTGGAACAACTTGTCAGCGATCTGGTGCAACAAAACCAGCAACTGCAAAGCACAAACGCTCAGCTCAGCACGGAGCTGGCCCAAGCCAGGGATGACAACGACAGTCTGCAACTGAGTCTGATGGAGCAGGAAGAGAAACAAGGTGCCACTGCGGCGCGGATTCAGGCCCTTGTTGACCGCGCGACCAGCGCAAGCGCAGTCAGCGCATGAGCACTGACAGAAACGGGGTGACGGTCGTTTCGATTCTCGGCAACGACTATTCGATCAAGGCCCCGGCCGGTGAAGAGCAAACCCTGCAGCAAGCCACCGCATTGCTGCGCGCATCGCTGGCCGATACCAAGCGCAAATACCCGACGCTGATTGGCGACCGCCTGCTGGTGCTGGCCGCCCTTAACCTGTGCTCACAGCAGATCGAGCTCAAACAGCAACATCAGGTCGAGCTGGACCTCTGCCGCGAGAAGGTCGATGCGACGGTGGAAGCGATTTCGAAGACGATTGCGCAGAACTGATTCGAATACACAGGTAGGAGCGAACTTGTTCGCGAGGCGGCGCAGCTGACACACCGCGTCGCCAGCATCGCCAACAAGTTGGCTCCTACCGGAATTGCATCGCGCGTTAAGCCCCCATCACCAACCGGATATCCGCGGCCAACTCACGCACGCGGGCTTCTTCGGTGTCCCACGAGCACATGAAGCGCGCGCCGCCGTTGCCGATGAAGGTATAGAAGCGCCAACCCTTGGCCGTCAGTGCCGCAATGGCAGGTTGTGACAATTGCAGGAATACACCGTTAGCCTGGACCGGGAACATCAGTTCAACACCCGGAATGTCCTTCACCAGCGACGCCAGCAATTGCGCGCAATGGTTGGCATGATTGGCGTGTTTGAGCCAGGCATCACCTTCCAGCAGCCCAACCCAGGGTGCTGACAGGAAGCGCATCTTCGACGCCAGTTGCCCGGCCTGCTTGCAACGGTAATCAAAGTCTTCAGCCAGCTTGTGGTTGAAGAACAGAATCGCCTCGCCCACCGCCATGCCGTTCTTGGTGCCACCAAAGCACAGCACATCGACACCCGCCTTCCAGGTCAGCTCAGCGGGTGAACACTCGAGAAATGCACAGGCGTTGGCAAATCGCGCGCCGTCCATGTGCAGATTCAGATTCAACTCTTTGCAGGTTGCGCTGATCGCCTTGAGCTCTTCTGGCTGGTAAACGCTGCCGACTTCGGTGGCTTGGGTCAGGGTCACGACACGAGGTTTGGGGTAGTGAATATCCTGACGCTTGAGCGCCACTTCGCGGATCGACTCAGGCGTCAGCTTGCCCTGTTCGCTGCGTGCAGTGAGCAGCTTGGAGCCGTTGGAGAAGAACTCCGGAGCGCCGCATTCGTCAGTTTCGACGTGAGCGGTTTCCGAGCAGATAACGCTGTGATAGCTCTGGCACAACGAAGACAGGGCCATTGAGTTGGCGGCCGTGCCGTTGAAGGCGAAGAACACTTCACAGTCGGTTTCAAATAATTTACGGAATTGATCCGAGGCACGCGCGGTCCATTCGTCATCGCCATACGCACGTTGATGGCCGTGGTTAGCCTGTTCCATCGCAGCCCAGGCTTCAGGACAGATACCCGAATAGTTATCACTGGCAAACTGCTGGCTTTTATCGGTCATGGCCGAATCCTTGTCATTGATTATGCTGCGCACTGTAGCGAAGATCGCAGGGCTTGGTCATTAGCTGCCTTGTTGCAGATAGCTTTGGTAGGAGCGCGCTTGCCCGCGATGGCGTCAGGTCAGCCGACAAAGATGTTGATTGACCTGACG
>NZ_JAGTPI010000116.1:0-4117 GCF_021147825.1 Pseudomonas quasicaspiana | reverse complement strand
GCTTACCCCCGAGTGGTCAAACCAAGGCCGGTCAAATATCCAAAGAAAAAACCAACGGAGCTTAACTGACAGGCATTAGGGCAAGCCCGGCTCCCACAGGATAGGCTCCAGCCCCCAAACCGCTATACGGTCAACAACCGCTCACGCAGCTTGCCGATTTCGTCGCGCATCTGCGCCGCAGCTTCGAACTCCAGGTCGCGGGCCAACTGGTACATCTTTTCTTCCAGCTGACGAATACGCTTGGTGATCTCGCTGGGTGAGCGCAATTCGTTTTCGTACTTGGCGCTTTCTTCCGCGGCCTTGGCCATGCCTTTGCGCTTCTTGCTGCGCGAGCCCGGCACGGTGGCGCCTTCCATGATGTCGGCAACATCCTTGAACACGCCTTTTGGCGTAATGCCATTGGCCAGGTTGAAGGCGATCTGCTTGTCACGACGGCGCTCGGTTTCGCCAATCGCACGCTCCATGGAGCCGGTGATGCGGTCCGCATAGAGAATCGCCCGCCCATTGAGGTTACGGGCCGCACGACCAATGGTCTGGATCAGCGAGCGCTCGGAGCGCAGAAAGCCTTCCTTATCGGCGTCAAGAATTGCCACCAGCGAAACCTCCGGCATATCCAGGCCTTCGCGCAACAGGTTGATCCCCACCAGCACGTCGAAAGTCCCTAGCCGCAGGTCGCGAATAATCTCCACGCGCTCCACCGTGTCGATGTCCGAGTGCAGATAACGCACCCGCACGCCGTGGTCGGCCAGGTAATCAGTCAGGTCTTCGGACATGCGCTTGGTCAGCGTGGTGACCAGCACCCGCTCTTCCAGTGCCACGCGCTTGGTGATTTCCGAGAGTAAGTCATCCACCTGAGTCAGCGCCGGACGAATCTCGATCTGTGGGTCTACCAGACCGGTTGGCCGCACAACCTGCTCGACGATACGACCCGCGTGTTCAGCCTCGTAGTTACCAGGTGTCGCCGAAACAAAGATGGTCTGCGGACTGACCGCTTCCCACTCGTCAAACCGCATCGGCCGGTTATCCAGTGCCGACGGCAGACGGAAGCCATACTCCACCAGGGTTTCCTTACGGGAGCGGTCGCCTTTGTACATGGCACCGACCTGCGGCACGCTGACGTGGGATTCGTCGATGACCAGCAGCGCATCCGCTGGCAGGTAGTCGTATAACGTCGGCGGCGGCGCGCCCGAAGGGCGTCCTGACAGGTAGCGCGAGTAGTTTTCAATGCCGTTGCAGTAACCCAGTTCCAGGATCATTTCCAGGTCGAAACGGGTCCGCTGCTCAAGGCGCTGAGCTTCAACCAGCTTGTTGTTGGTCCGCAGGTACTCAAGACGCTCCTGCAACTCAACCTTGATGCCCTCCATCGCTTCGACCAGGGTTTCCCGAGGTGTGACGTAGTGGCTCTTGGGGTAGAAGGTAAAGCGTGGCAGCTTGCGGATCACCTCGCCAGTCAGCGGATCGAACGAGGAAATGCTTTCTACCTCGTCGTCGAACAGCTCGATGCGAATCGCCTCCAGATCCGACTCGGCCGGGTAGATATCGATCACATCACCGCGCACCCGGAACGTGGCCCGGGCGAAATCCATGTCATTGCGGGTGTATTGCAGGTCAGCCAGACGACGCAACAAGGCGCGCTGATCGAGTTTGTCGCCCCGATCCACGTGCAAGACCATGCGCAGATAGGTTTCCGGGCTGCCCAGACCATAAATGCACGACACCGTGGTGACGATGATGGCGTCCTTGCGCTCCAGCAGCGCCTTGGTCGCGGACAGACGCATCTGTTCAATGTGGTCGTTGATCGACGCATCCTTCTCGATGAAGGTGTCCGACGACGGCACATAGGCCTCAGGCTGGTAGTAATCGTAATAAGAGACGAAATACTCAACGGCGTTGTTCGGGAAAAATGCCTTGAACTCACCGTACAACTGCGCGGCCAGGGTCTTGTTCGGCGCGAGCACCAACGTGGGGCGCTGCACCTGCGAGATGACATTGGCGATGCTGAATGTCTTGCCTGAGCCGGTCACCCCCAGCAGGGTCTGGTGCGCCAGGCCGGCATCGATCCCTTCGACCAGTTGGCGAATAGCCTCTGGCTGATCACCAGCAGGCTCAAAACGGGTTACGAGCTGAAACTCGGACATGACGTACCTCTTTGGTGGTTTACGCGCATACAGGCTCACGCAAGCCACAGCGCGAAAACCAAAGAACGGCGTGCGTCTGACCCGCTAGCGGATCAGTCGTACAGAATATGAAGTGATGAGACTACAGATGGAGTCGCCATCGCCAGCTTTCAACCCACGACTTTCAACCTGCTGAATCGACATCTATTGCTGCGCCCCATTACAGGATGCCGGTTGCAATATGACCAGAGGTCGACAAACGACTGCAAAAAACCCGGAAAAACCCGTCACCGACTGTCGCCCCGGTCGGCGATGCTCTCTATACTGACTCCCCGATTGTGCACCGCTCTGGCGCATTCGGCTCAGAGCGGGTTTCCCCTCACCCCTCACACAGAGCCGCCACAACAATGAGCCTGTTCTCCGCTGTCGAAATGGCACCACGCGATCCAATCCTGGGCCTCAACGAAGCATTCAACGCCGATACCCGCACCACCAAGGTCAACCTTGGCGTGGGCGTCTATTGCAACGAAGAAGGCCGCATTCCCCTTCTGCGCGCCGTTGCCGAAGCAGAGAATATTCGCGTGGCTCAACACGCTCCTCGTGGCTACCTGCCGATCGACGGCATCGCGGCGTACGACCTGGCCGTACAAAAACTGCTGCTGGGTGCCGATTCGCCGCTGATCGCTTCGGGCCGCGTCCTGACCACTCAGGCCGTGGGTGGTACCGGTGCACTGAAAATCGGTGCTGACTTCCTTAAGCAACTGCGTCCTGATGCCGTCGTGGCCATTAGCGATCCAAGCTGGGAAAACCACCGCGCCCTGTTTGAAACTGCCGGTTTCCCGGTGCAGAACTATCGCTACTATGATGCGACCAGCCATGACGTGAACCGTTCCGGCATGCTGGAAGACCTGCAGAATCTGCCCTCCGGCTCGATCGTCGTACTGCACGCCTGCTGCCACAACCCCACCGGGGTTGACCTGACGCTGGACGACTGGAAAAAAGTCCTGGAAGTGGTCAAGAGCAAAGGCCATGTGCCGTTCCTGGACATGGCGTATCAGGGCTTCGGTACCGGCATTGACGAAGATGCGGTTGCAGTTCGTCTGTTCGCTGAATCCGGCCTGACCTTCTTCGCTTCCAGCTCGTTCTCCAAATCCTTCTCGCTGTACGGCGAACGTGTCGGCGCGCTGTCGATCATCACCGACTCCAAAGAAGAGACCGCTCGCGTCCTGTCCCAGGTCAAGCGAGTGATCCGCACCAACTACTCCAACCCGCCAACGCATGGTGCGACCATCGTTGCTGCGGTGCTCAACAGTCCGGAACTGCGGGCCAAGTGGGAAGAAGAACTGGGTGAGATGCGCGTGCGCATCAAAGGCATGCGCCAAGCGATGGTCGAGCGTCTGGCCAACAACCCTGCGGGCCAGGATTTCAGCTTCGTGGGTCGTCAGAGCGGCATGTTCTCCTACTCGGGCCTGACCACTGAACAGGTGCATCGCCTGCGTAACGAGTTCGGCATCTACGCCCTCGACACCGGTCGCATCTGCGTCGCTGCGCTGAACCAGAGCAACATCGACACCGTCTGCAAGGCGATTATCCAGGTGATCTAAAGCTTCACCGTGGTGAAAAAAGGGAAGCAGACGAGGGTCTGGCTTCCCTTTTTATTTGTATCGCGTTTTATTTGTATCCCTTAGGACCGCCTTGAGCCGGGAGGGCTGAGGCATATCCAGTGGGAGCGAATTCATTCGCGAAGGGGCCGGGATATTCACAGCATCTTCATCCCCAGGAACACCGCCTTCCCGGATGAATCCAGTCCCACTGGATCGCGATACACTCGAGGCTGGCGTAAAACCCGTGGGAGCGAATTCATTCGCGAAGGCGCCGGGACATTCACAGCATCTTTATCGCCAGGAACACCGCCTTCCCGGATGAATCCGGTCCCACTGGATCGCGATACACTCAAGACTGGCGTAAAACCCGTGGGAGCGAATTCATTCGCGAAGGGG
>NZ_JAGTPI010000115.1:0-5113 GCF_021147825.1 Pseudomonas quasicaspiana | reverse complement strand
ACGTGGTCATTCATACCTGGCGACCTGCAAGACTCAATTCTCACCCGACCAATACCATAGCGTGTCGCCAAATTTCGAGTCGCTAATACCAGGCATGATCTCGCCTTGCTGAAAGTGACGTCTTGAACTGGCTTGGGCTGGGGTGAACCAGTAGCCTGTTTTGCTGCAAGGTTCGCCTGCGGCAGTACGTTTGGTTTGAGAGCCAGCTTCACCTGTGTAGTTTCTGGCGTATTCGACCAAGTCTTTTGGGTAGACCATGTGATCTATTTTGCTATCGTCTATGCCGTATAAAAACGCAATTGCGCCGGCTTCTATTGCCCAATAACCAACGTAGTTTCCATCTTCGCCTTGTAGATGAGTATCATGCCAAGGGGCTTGCTTAAATGCGGGATACCATTCTTGACAGTAATTCTGTAGTAGGCTTGAAGCTTCCGTTTTATCGTCGGCATAGATCGCCCGAATTAAGGGCGAGTAAACATCGTGAAACCATTGATCTACATCCTGCCTGTTTGGCAGCAGTTTAACAAGTAAGTCTTCGTATAATGTATCGTCGCCAGCGTAGCCTGCATTGTCTAGTAACTTTACGAAACGCGTAAGGAGGTCTGTGCGATGTAATAAAATGCAGAAACCTATAACTTGTACGCATTCCTCATATTGGTAAGGCCAGTCATCTATTGCTAGCGGAGAAATGTCATGGATATTTTCGTACTCTTCTAATGTGGTTTGCCTGGTCTCGTACTTCCCTACTAGCTCCTCGAGAAGCGGGATCAAAAATGTTATCTCCTCTCCTGCCGTGTATGTAGCTAGGAGCCGATCCATTGCAAGTCTCTGAAAGTGTCTGGAGCGTAGCGCTGCTTCCTCTTCCGCAGTATCAGACTCAAATCTATTTGTCTTGAGAAAATCAATTATTTCGTCATGCTCTCTTAGAAAGTTTCTGTAATGGGTCTCACTGAAATATTTTTGTCTCTTTTGCATTGTAGTTACGCCTCTATTCTTAAAGAGTTCAATGCGCCATCTTTTTTGGCTAAAGACCTTTTACGTTTATTCACAAAGCCTTTCACCTCAATTTCAGATTAGTGAAAGGCTTCGTGGTTTGCGTGAGTGGACTCATCAGAACCCTCCAGCCGCGCGCTTGCATGCTCTTTAGGGCTTTGGCTTGCATGGAATAAAGGAGCGTAAAAGAGATGGGGGCTATGAGAACTCATCACTTTAGCCGCAAGGCTTCTTCCACAAACAGCGCTGTCAATGTTCTCTTCTATCCATTCACGAGTCATCTGAACTAATAAACGCTTTCTTCTTTTGTTAGAGCTTTCATCATGCTTGATTTGTTTACTTCCCTTTTTGCCGGTTTTCACGAAGGGCTTACCTTTACTATAGTTAGTTGTATCTTGTTCTATTGGTTCGATCAATTCACTAGGACCACTTACTCCAGACACTCCCAGCTTTGATGCTACACCAGGCTTTCGGGTATTGTTATGCTTGCGCATAAACTTCGGCGCATCTTCATTACGACTCGCCTTATCTTCGACAATAGCGAATTTCTTACCGTCATTGTTGGCCGGATCAGCTCTCCACACAGCATCAATGCCCGTCCCATTCGCACCATCTGTCAACTTGTAAAGCACGTGCTTCGCCTTCGGACTACCACCCGCTGACAGTTTCCCCAACTTACTCGCACTCGGCACCCCCTCAAGCCCACTCCCATCCGCGCCTTTGTCGTGTCCGTCCCGGTCTTTACCCCAGCCAAACTCCCCGGCGCAGATGTAATCGGCAATGTGCTCGCCGCTGACACCCAGGCCTTCGTTCAAAATACTCGAAGAGGCTTGAAGGCCGACTTTTGAGGCTTCAACCTGATTTGAACGGGTGCTGCTCGCGTTTTCCTTACCTTGTAAGGTGTAGCGTTGCGGGTCTTTGTTGCCGATGCGCAGGCTTTTTTTCAGGACGTCGTCTGGTTCTGGATCCCAGCCGATGACGGCGTTGAACGGATAGCGCATTACTGATGGAGCGCTGCGATCTTCGCCGCCTTCACTGTCGATCAAGGCTGTACCACCCACGTGGTCATTCATACCTGGCGACCTTCATGACTCAATTCTCACCCGACCAATACCATAGCGTGTCGCCCCATTTCGAGTCGCTAATACCAGGCATGACTTCGCCTTGCTGAAAGTGACGTCTTGAACTAACTTGGGCTGGGGTGAACCAGTAGCCTGTTTTGCTGCAAGGTTCGCCTGCGGCAGTACGTTTGGTTTGAGAGCCAGCTTCACCTGTGTAGTTTCTGGCGTATTCGACCAAGTCTTTTGGGTAGACCATGTGATCTATTTTGCTATCGTCTATGCCGTATAAAAACGCAATTGCGCCGGCTTCTATTGCCCAATAACCAACGTAATTTCCATCCTCACCTTGAAGATGGGTATCGTGCCAGGGCGCCTGTTCGAAGGCCTGATACCATTCTTGACAGTAATTCTGTAGTAGGCTTGAAGCTTCCTTTTTATCGTCGGCATAGATCGCCCGAATTAAGGGCGAGTAAACATCGTGATACCACTGATCTACATCATTACGATCAGGTAGTACTTTGGCCAGGAGATCCTCATATAGCGTGTCTGTGGCAGCGTAGCCTGCATTGTCTAGTAACTTTGCGAAACGCGTAAGGAGGTCTGTGCAATGTAATAAAATGCAGAAACCTATAACTTGTACGCATTCCTCATATTGATCAACCCAGTCGCTTATTGCGAGCGGAGATATGTTAGGTATTCCTAGATATTCCGCAAGTTTGAGCTGTCTTATTTCGTATCTTTCTACTAGTTCTTCCAGCGCTGGTACCATGGAGGACACTTCGGCTCCTACGGTGTAAGTGGCTAGTAGCTTATCAAGTGACAATTTTAAGAGGTATGTTGAGCGCAGCGTTGCCTCCTCCTCAGGCGAGGAAGCTTGAAGTGGAGTTGTATTACTAAGCTCAATAACCTCATGATATTCCTTTAGAAAGTTATCATGGTGACGCTCACTAAAAAAGCATTGTCGTTTATTCATAACAATTAAGCCTCAACTCTCACTCGACCAATACCATAGCGTGTCGCCCCATTTCGAGTCGCTAATACCAGGCATGACTTCGCCTTGCTGAAAGTGACGTCTTGAACTAACTTGGGCTGGGGTGAACCAGTAGCCTGTTTTGCTGCAGGGTTCGCCAGCGACAATGCGGTTGGTTTGGGATTCTGTTGCGCCGCCGTAACTTCTGGCGTATTCGACCAGATCCTTTGGGTAGACCATGTGATCTATTTTGCTGTCGTCGATGCCGTAAAGAAAAGCAATGGCTCCCGCCTCGAAAGCCCAGTAACCAGCGTAACTACCCTCATCACCATCCAAGTGTGAATCGTGCCAAGGGGCCTGCTTGAATGCTGGATACCATTGTTTACAAAATCTTTCAAGCAACTGCGACGCTTCCTTTCGCTCATCCGCATATATAGCCTGAATCAAGGGAGTGTAGACATCATGATACCATTCATCTACCTCTTCACGTCCGGGTAGAAGCTTGCGCAGTAAGTCCTCGTAGAGAGTATCTTCACCGTTGTACCCTGCGCCATCCAGAAGCTTGACAAACCTTTTTAAAAGATCTGTTCGATGAAGCAGGATGCATAGGCTGAAAACTTGAACGCATTCCTCGAATTGATATAACCAATCGTCAATTGCAAGGGGTGAAATATTTTCAACACCCTCAAGAATTGAGAGCTTGAGTTGATGATCCTCATACGCAGACACAACATCTTCGAGTAGTGGTACGAGCACGGAAATTTCCAATCCCGCTGAATAACATACAAATAGCTTCTTTAGCTCCAACTCTCGAAAATGGCTAGCCCTCAATGCCGCTTCTTCCTCGGTAGAGCTAGACTCGAACTTGTTATACTCAAAGAAAAATTTTGTCTCTTCGATATAATCAAAAAAGTTTTTATACATATTGTCGCTGAGAAATATTTGTCTCTTCTTCATAATAAGTTTACTCAATATTCAGCAAAGATAATTTCTCATATTTCACCGCAATAGATTGTTTCCGCTTTTGCACAAAGGATTTAACCTCTCGGTCATGATAATGAAACGCAGAATGATTGGCGTGACTCGTTTCATAACTATTGTTTAGGCGAGCAAATGCATGATCTTTAGGGTTTTGTTTAGGATGATACAGAGGAGCATGAAATAGATGGCGGCTGTATGAAATTAGGACCGTGTAGATCAATGTTTTGGGTACTGCACTTTCATTATTAGCTCTTATCCGCTCCAAGCTTATTTGAAGAATTTGTTTTGGTTTTTTTATAGAGTTATTTTTTTTAACAGTAGGCGCGGAAGAATTTTTGGATCCTGAAAATTTGTCGGTTTTCCTTGCAGAAGGGGCCTCAAGCTCCAACGTCTCCAGTAACTCACTAGGACCAGTAGCACCCGAAATACCTAATTTTGACGCTACGCCAGGCTTCCGGGTGTTATTGGCTTCACGCATAAACTTCGGGCCGTGCTCGTTGCGACTCGCTTTAGCTTCAACTACGGCGAAATTGTTCCCGTAGTTTGTTGCAGGATCGGCTCGCCATGAAGCATCAATGCCTGTTCCATGAGCACCATCGGTCAATTTGTACAGAACATGACGAGCCTTAGGACTCCCACCCTTTGACAGTTTCCCCAACTTACTCGCACTCGGCACCCCCTCAAACCCACTCCCATCCGCGCCTTTGTCGTGTCCGTCCCAGTCTTTACCCCAGCCAAACTCCCCGGCGCAGATGTAATCGGCATTGTGCTCGCCGCTGACACCCAGGCCTTCGTTCAAAATACTCGAAGAGGCTTGAAGGCCGACTTTTGAGGCCTCAACCTGATTTGAATGGGTGCTGCTCGCGTTCTCCTTACCTTGTGCTGCGACGGCTGCGTCTTTGTTGGCGGGTTTTTCGGCTATTTTCGGGTGGCTTGAACCCGAGGACGCCGCATCGCTGTTGCGCTGCATGCCCCTCCATTGGCCCCGTTGCTTCTCAACGATGCCGATTATCGCTGGCATGTTGTCGCGGGAGGCGGCGAGGGCGGTGACCACGGAGGTTTTGGCCCAATTGGGCAAGCTCTGAAAGGTCGAGGAGCCTTTTACCCC
>NZ_JAGTPI010000114.1:0-5409 GCF_021147825.1 Pseudomonas quasicaspiana | reverse complement strand
GACTCCACAGCTACAACAACTACTTGTCGCCAATAGCTATGGAGCAGCAGGCGGCTTGATCACCGTAATCGGTGTCCGGAAAAACTTGACCAGAACAGCCTCGCTCCCACAGGGTCTTGTATCAAAGCTGCGCCTCAATCCCCGCCTTATCAATCACCGACCACACCTCAACGATCCTCCCCTCTTTAAACCGGTAAAACACGTTTTCGCTGAACTGCACTTTCCGGCCATTGACCGGCAAGCCCATGAAATCCCCAATCGGGGTGCAGTCGAAGTCCAGGCGGGCGGCGATGTGTTCGGGGTCGGCGATTAAAAATCGTATGTTGAAATGCAGGTCCGGAATCTGCCGGTAGTCTCGTTCGAGCATTTCGCGGTAGCCAGTCAGGCCCACGCGCTGGTCGTTGTAGTGCACGTTTTCATCAACAAACTGGCCCAGCGCAGGCCAGTTCTGCTGATTCAAGCAGGCGATGTAACCTTGGTAGACGTCACGCAGGTCACTGCTCATCAAACACCTCCGGTAATAAAAAAGCCCCGACCTGACGACTCAGACCGGGGCTTTCGGGTTCAAGCGTTTACATCAGGCAAGGTCAAAGCGATCAAGGTTCATCACTTTGGTCCAGGCCGCGACGAAGTCGCTGACGAACTTCTCTTGCGCGTCACCCGCGGCATATACCTCAGCCAGCGCACGCAACTGGGCGTGGGAACCGAACACCAGATCGACGCGAGTACCGGTCCATTTCACAGCACCGGTCTTGCGGTCACGGCCTTCGAACTCGTCCTTGGCGTCAGACACGGCGCGCCATTCGGTGCTCATGTCCAGCAGGTTGATGAAGAAGTCGTTGGTCAGGGTTTCTGGACGCTGAGTGAACACGCCATGTCGGGTTTGGCCGACGTTGGTGTTCAGCACGCGCAGGCCGCCTACCAGCACGGTCATTTCCGGCGCAGTCAGGTTCAGCAGTTGGGCCTTATCGACCAGCAATGCTTCAGCCGACGAACCAAAACGGCCCTTCTGGAAGTTACGGAAGCCATCAGCAACAGGCTCCAGGAAACCGAACGATTCAACATCCGTCTGTTCTTGCGAAGCGTCGGCACGACCCGGCGCGAAAGGAACGGTGACGGCATGACCGGCGTTTTTCGCCGCTTGCTCAACACCCGCAGAACCGGCCAGTACGATCAGGTCAGCGAGGGAGATTTTCTTGCCGCCTGCCTGTGCACCGTTGAACTCGCTCTGGATGCTTTCCAGTTTTGCCAGCACATGCGCCAGTTGTTCCGGCTGGTTGGCTTGCCAGAATTTCTGCGGTGCGAGACGCAAACGTCCGCCGTTGGCACCGCCGCGTTTGTCGGAGCCTCGGAAGCTGGACGCCGCCGCCCACGCAGTGGAAACCAGCTGCGAAACAGACAAGCCCGAAGCCAGAACTTTAGCCTTCAGTGCAGCCACGTCGTTTTCGTCGACCAAAGGGTGATCGACGTCTGGAATCGGGTCTTGCCACAGCAGTTCTTCGGCTGGCATTTCCGGACCGAGATAACGGGACAGCGGCCCCATGTCACGGTGGGTCAGTTTGAACCAGGCGCGGGCAAAGGCGTCGGTCAACTGGTCCGGATTAGCGAGGAAGCGACGGGAAATCACTTCGTAAGCCGGGTCAAAACGCAGCGCCAGGTCAGAGGTCAACATGGTCGGTGTGTGGCGCTTGGACGGATCATGGGCATCGGGAATCAGACCGGCACCAGCGCCGTCTTTTGGACGCCATTGATGAGCACCCGCCGGGCTCTTGAACAGTTCCCACTCGAAACCGAACAGGTTTTCCAGGTAGTTGTTGCTCCACTGGGTCGGCGTGGTGGTCCACGTCACTTCCAGGCCGCTGGTAATGGTGTCGCCGCCTTTACCGCTGCCGAATGTGCTTTTCCAGCCCAGACCTTGTTGCTCGATGTCTGCCGCTTCGGGTTCTGCACCGACGTTATCAGCCGGGCCAGCACCGTGGGTTTTACCGAAGGCATGACCGCCCGCGATCAGGGCCACGGTTTCTTCGTCGTTCATCGCCATGCGACCGAAGGTTTCGCGGATATCTTTGGCCGAGGCCACCGGGTCCGGGTTGCCTTCCGGGCCCTCCGGGTTCACATAGATCAGGCCCATTTGCACGGCGGCCAACGGGTTTTCCAGGTCACGGCCTGGCGCGTCGTTGCGGCTTTCTTCGGTGCCGTGATTGCCTGCATCGGCCACCAGCACGCCTTCGCCTTCAGGCTGCTCTTCCTTGCCGTAGCGGGTGTCGCCGCCCAGCCAGGTTTTCTCAGAGCCCCAGTAAACCGCTTCTTCCGGCTCCCAGACGTCAGCACGCCCACCGGAGAAACCGAACGGTTTGAAGCCCATGGTTTCCAGCGCGACGTTACCGGTGAGGATGATCAGGTCGGCCCAGGAAATCTTGCGGCCGTACTTTTGCTTGATCGGCCAGATCAGGCGGCGCGCCTTATCGAGGCTGACGTTGTCCGGCCAGCTGTTGAGCGGAGCGAAGCGCTGTTGACCCGCGCCAGCACCGCCACGACCGTCAGCGGTACGGTAGGTCCCGGCGCTGTGCCAGGCCATACGGATGAACAGCGGACCGTAGTGACCAAAGTCGGCTGGCCACCAGTCCTGCGAGTCAGTCATCAGCGCGCGAAGGTCTTGCTTTACCGCTTCCAAATCAAGGCTTTTGAAGGCAGCGGCATAGTCGAAGTTTTCGCCCATCGGGTCGGACAGCGATGAGTGCTGATGCAGGATCTTCAGATTAAGCTGGTTCGGCCACCAGTCGCGGTTGGTCGTACCGCCACCTGCAGCAGCGTGATTAAAGGGGCATTTCGATTCAGTCGACATGTTTTATTTACCTTTGGTCGAGTTCATGCGCTGCCTGGCCCGTTCCGGACTTAAAGCGGCGATGTGGTTCATCACGGCACAACATGCGTGGCCAGCGCGGGATCAGCATCTCTCTGTCGCCACACGGAAACTTAATTAAACGGCGACTGGCTCACCAGCGCCAGAACAAGCCTAGACGCCCTTTGAGAAGAGAGCTAATTAGCTAAGTCTTGGGTAGCGATAGACATACTCTGTCAATCGATAGATAAAACTTGAAGGTATGGGCTTTTTTGAGCGTTTCTCTGTGGGAGATTCTATTTTGGCCTGCTCGCTCTATGGTCGATGGCATTCTCTGCTGGAGCGTTGCTTGGCCCCGAATCAGTCGATGAGGTATTCAAGTGCACCGCGTCATCGTTCTTCGCGAGCAAGCTCGGCTCCTACAGTTGATCGCTAAGTCTGTGGGAGCATTTCAATTCGCTGGCTAACTTGCACCCTGCGGAAAGCGCAGCGGGTCAGAAAAACTTGCCAGCAGATGGTCGTAAATCAGGCGAACGCGCGGAGCGACGGGGCCGCGCTGAGGTCGATAGACAAACAGCTCCCATGGAGGGGGCGCGATCTGCGGCATGACTTCCACCAGCCTGCCCTCTCGCAAATGGGGCTCGGCCAGATAGCGGGGCATTTGCGCGTAAGTCAGCCCGGCCAGAACGATTTCGAGCTCAGCTTCGGGGTCGTCACAGGTGAAGGCGGCCGATTGCGGCAGAAACGTCTGGCCATCGGCGAAAACCCACGGCCATGGCCGTCCGGTTTTACGGTCGATCAGCACGGATAACGGGCGCTGCTTGAGTTCCTCCAGCGAGGATGGCCGCCCGGTGGAAGCCACCAGTTGCGGCGTGGCCACTACATGAAACGGAACGGTACCGGCTGCTCTGGCGATATAGCGGCGGTCGCGGATGTAGCCAACCCGGATGCCGATATCGACCTGGGCTTCAACAGCATCGGTCACTTCATCGTCGAAGCGCACGTCGATGCGCAGCTCCGGATGTTTGCTCATCAGGGGTTTTAGGAACTCCAGCAGGAACAACCGGCCGATGGCGTATGGCGCGGTGATGCCTACCCGCCCCGCCAGACCATCGCTCTCAACGCCGGTGTGACGGGCAAAGAGTTGATCAAGGCCGCTCAGGGTTTCCCGTGCCTGCCGTGCCAGGTCTTCGCCGAACGCAGTGATATGGATCTGCCGGGTGCTGCGGTGAAAGAGCATTTCGCCGAGGGTGTTTTCCAGTTCCTTGATGGCTCGGGTCACGCTCT
Organism: Pseudomonas quasicaspiana; assembly: GCF_021147825.1. Classification (NCBI taxonomy): domain Bacteria; kingdom Pseudomonadati; phylum Pseudomonadota; class Gammaproteobacteria; order Pseudomonadales; family Pseudomonadaceae; genus Pseudomonas; species Pseudomonas quasicaspiana. The sequence continues at coordinate 1,280 of NZ_JAGTPI010000114.1, read as the reverse complement.
GCGGCGATGTGCCCAGACGGCTCGCGGCTTCGCGGAAGGTGCCCGATTCAGCTGCGGCACAGAAGATTCTCAGCATTTCGACGCGGTTGAGCATGGGAACTCCTGGTATATGGGGATGCTAAACCTGTAGGAGCGCGCTTGCCCGCGAACGCGTCAGCACGGGCGATCTATCCATCAACTGACAGACCGAAATCGCGGGCAAGCGCGCTCCTACAGTCCAATGTTGCGTTGCGACAGCGTGCCGTCAGGGACTGCGGAGCGGCTGCTACAGGAAAAAGCGATTCAGAACGAAATGAGTAATCACTGAGCGATAATTCCATTTTCTGGAATTCCTTAATCCTATCTCTTCCATTTATCGACAGGAAGAAGACGCCCACAATTGATTTCGAAAGCAGTTATCCCTCTCGAAACCAACTCAAGGGTATTCAGATCATGAGCAATAACATCGAAGGCAAAGTCGTCGTCATTACCGGTGCAAGCAGCGGTCTGGGTGAAGCCACCGCGCGTCATCTTGGCGGTTTAGGGGCGAAGGTTGTCTTGGGCGCTCGTCGCAAGGCGAACCTGGACACGCTGGTCAGTGAAATCACCGCAGCAGGTGGCAACGCCGTTGCCTATCAGACAGACGTGACGCGCAAAGACGATGTGGATGCGTTGATCAAAGGCGCGCTGGATACCTTTGGTCGTGTAGACGTGCTGATCAACAACGCAGGTGCCATGGCGATTGCACCGATGTCGGAAGGCAAGACCGATGAATGGGATCGCATGATCGACATCAACATCAAAGGCCTGCTCTACGGCATCGCCGCCACCCTGCCAGTATTTCAGCAACAGAACAGCGGCCACTTCATCAACATCGCTTCGGTGGCGGGCATCAAGGTCTTCAGCCCGGGCGGCACGGTCTACAGCGGGACCAAGTTTGCCGTGCGAGCGATTTCCGAAGGGCTTCGTCATGAAGTCGGCGGCAGCATTCGCACCACCACCATCGAGCCAGGTGCAGTGGACTCGGAACTGAAACTGGGCAGTTCGCACCAGGCCAGCGCTGAAGCAGTGGGCGAGTTCTACAAACAGGCTATCCCTTCCAGCTCCGTGGCCCGCGCCATTGCCTTTGCGATTGAGCAACCAGCGGATGTGGACATCAACGAAATCGTGCTGCGCCCGACCTCGCAGGATTTTTGATTACTCGATTGTAGAGCCACGACAAAATCTGTAGGAGTGAGCTTGCTCGCGATAGCGTCCTGTCATTCGACCGGCAACTGACAGGCAGAACGCTATCGCGAGCA
>NZ_JAGTPI010000113.1:0-6097 GCF_021147825.1 Pseudomonas quasicaspiana | reverse complement strand
GCGATTGATCAGGCGAGATTCTTTTGACTGATCAATCGCTATCGCGAGCAAGCTCACTCCTACAGTCGATCTGGCGCGGTGTCATGGACACCGTGCCGTTGTGCTCTACGACGCTATCGTCGCCGCCTGATTCCCGCCCTGCTCGGCAATGGCCGACAGCTTTTCATCCGCAGACTTTTCCTCTGTCAGCGTCTCCCCCAATAGCTTGGCAGCGTCTTTCATGCCCAGCTGTTTCGCCATGGCAATCAACGTGCCGTAAGCAGCGATTTCGTAGTGCTCGACCTTCTGGCAGGCACCAATCAATGCCGCATCCAGCACCTCGCCTTTCTCGATCTCCTCAAGCAGCTCCTTGCTTTCCTCGACCAACCCTTCCATGGCTGCGCATTTCATGCGTTTGAGCTTGAGTTCGCCCTGCTCCACCAACTGATCGATTCGTTCGATCTGCCCATAGGTTTCTTCAAGATGCGCTTCAAACGCTTCCTTGAGCAGAGGATTGGTGGAAGCCCGCGCCAGACGCGGCAAGGCTTTGGTTATCTGCTTCTCGGCGCTGTAAACGTCGGACAGCTCATGAATGAAAAGGTCGGCAACGGTCGTTCTGGTGTTTGTCTTGGCCATACGGCACCTCGTAGATCGGTTATGAATCGTCTTTGAATTCCCGTGACGTAAACCGCTGCGAAAACACCTGAATGACGCAACCGTCAGTTAGGTGGAGTGGCACCCAAGTGGGCCGTTCAGGGAATCGAAAGCAATGCCGACGAAATGCATACCCGTTACCTGTTGGCCTCATCGAGTGGCGAGCCGATCTAGCCTTTATCTCTCACTGCGCACCTGACGCAGAAAAAATTTGCACGACCAATATTATGGTATACCATCATACGCAATACATTCAGTCACCCCATTCGGGAGTCCATCCATGAGTTTCGAAATTCGCAAAATCGTCTGCTATTCCGAAGAAACCCTGATCGAAGGCGGTAAAGCCAGCGACAAGCCGGTGACCATGGTGGGTCTGGCAGTAGTGATCAAAAACCCCTGGCTGGGTCGTGGTTTCGTTGAAGACCTGAACCCGGAAATCCGCGCACACTGCTCGGCGCTGGGCGAGTTGATGGTCAAGCGTCTGACAGATGCGATTGGCGGTGCTGACAAAATCGAGGCTTACGGCAAAGCCGCAGTCATTGGCGCTGACGGTGAAATCGAACATGCCTCCGCTGTGATCCACACCTTGCGCTTTGGCAACCACTATCGCGAAGCAGTCAAAGCCAAAAGCTACCTGAGCTTCACCAACAAGCGCGGCGGGCCTGGTACTTCGATTCAGATCCCGATGATGCACAAGGACGATGAAGGCCTGCGTTCGCACTACATCACCCTGGAAATGAAGATCGAAGATGCGCCTCGTGCCGACGAAATCGTCGTTGTGCTGGGTGCTGCCGATGGTGGCCGCCTGCATCCGCGCATTGGCAACCGCTACATCGATCTGGAACAGCTGGCTGCCGAAAAGGCTCAGCAGTAACCCTCCGTATCAAGCACAGGCCAGGAGCGCTCCATGATTCGGCTTACTGCTGAACGCACCCCGGCCGGGACCAGTTATCTGGCCACCGGCGAAGGCCATCCCGTGGTGTTGATCCACGGTGTGGGTCTGAATAAAGAAATGTGGGGCGGCCAGGTCGTGGGGCTGATGCCTCACTATCGAGTGATTGCCTATGACATGCTCGGCCACGGTGCCAGCCCGCGTCCCGCTGCTGATACCGGGCTGCTGGGCTATGCCGAGCAGTTGCTTGAGTTGCTGGAGCATCTGGGTCTGCCGCAAGCCACAGTGATCGGCTTTTCCATGGGTGGGCTGGTGGCGCGCGCATTTGCCCTGCACTTCCCGCAGCACTTATCGGGCATGGTCGTCCTCAACAGCGTATTCAACCGCAGTGCCGAGCAGCGCGCCGGGGTCATCGCGCGTACCGCTCAGGCGGCTGAACATGGACCGGATGCCAACGCCGCCGAAGCACTCTCGCGCTGGTTCAGCCGGGAATACCAGGCCGCCAACCCGGCGCAGATCGCTGCCATCCGCACGATACTCGCCGAGAATGATCCGCAGGGTTACCTGACCACCTACACCCTGTTTGCCACGCAGGACATGTACCGGGCAGACGATCTGGGCAATATCACTGCGCCAACACTGATCGCCACCGGCGAACTGGACCCTGGCTCGACGCCGGAGATGGCTCGCCAGCTGGCCTCGCGTATTCCCGGTGCCGAGGTTGCGATACTCGCTGAACAACGACATATGATGCCGGTCGAGTCGCCACGTCTCGTCAATCAGGTTTTGCTGGATTTCCTGCGCAAGGCCGAGGCTCAACACAATCAGGCAAAGGGGATCGTTGCATGACGCTCACTCGCTTTCAGATGTGCATCGACGGGCAATGGGTCGACGCCCTTTCGGGCAAGACCTTCCAAAGCCTGAACCCGGCGCTGGCCGAAGCCTGGGCCGAATTGCCCGACGCCGACGAAAGCGACGTGGACCGTGCGGTTCAGGCCGCACAGCAAGCCTTTGAGAATCCGGCCTGGCGCAAGTTGACCGCCACCGCACGAGGCAAGTTGCTGCGCCGCCTGGGTGACCTGATCGCTGAAAACAAGGAACAACTGGCGCAACTGGAAAGCCGGGATAACGGCAAGCTGATCCGCGAAACCCGGGGTCAGGTGAGTTATCTGCCGGAGTTTTTCCACTACACCGCCGGACTGGCCGACAAGCTGGAAGGCGGTACCCTGCCGCTGGACAAACCGGATCTGTTTGCCTACACCGTTCACGAACCCATGGGCGTCGTAGCCGGGATCATTCCCTGGAACAGTCCGCTGTATTTGACCGCCATCAAACTGGCCCCGGCACTGGCCGCAGGCAACACGATTGTTCTCAAACCATCGGAACACGCCTCGGCAACGGTGCTGGAACTGGCCCGTCTGGCCCTCGAAGCCGGCATCCCGCCGGGCGTGGTGAACGTTGTCACCGGCTACGGCCCAAGCACCGGTGCCGCCCTGACTCGTCACCCGCTGGTGCGCAAGATTGCTTTCACCGGTGGCGCAGCGACTGCCCGACACGTTGTGCGCAGCAGTGCTGAAAACTTCGCGAAACTGTCGCTGGAACTGGGCGGCAAGTCACCGAACATTATTTTTGCCGACGCCGATCTGGACAGTGCCATTAATGGCGCTATCGCCGGGATCTTCGCTGCGTCCGGGCAAAGCTGTGTGTCCGGTTCAAGGCTGTTGGTGCAGGACGAAATCTACGACGAGTTTGTTGAGCGACTGAGCGAGCGCGCCAAGCGTATTCGCATCGGCAACCCTCAGGATGATGCAAGTGAAATGGGCCCCATGGCCACGGCACAGCAACTGGCGGTGGTTGAAGGTCTGGTCGCCGACGCCCTGGCAGAAGGCGCAATATTGCGCACTGGCGGCAAGCGCCCGCAGATGGACAGCAGCGGCTGGTACTACGAACCCACCTTGTTCGAGTGTGACCGCAACTCGATGAAAATCATGCAGGAAGAAGTCTTTGGTCCGGTCGCTTCAGTGATCCGTTTCAAGGACGAAGCCGAAGCATTGGCCATCGCCAACGACTCGCAGTTTGGCCTGGCAGCAGGTATCTGGACCAAAGACCTGGGCCGCGCCCATCGTCTGGCCCGGGATGTACGTTCGGGTATCATCTGGGTCAATACCTACCGCGCAGTCTCCGCCATGGCACCCATTGGTGGTTTCAAAAACAGCGGCTATGGCCGTGAGAGCGGCATCGATTCGGTGCTGGCCTACACCGAACTCAAGACTGTCTGGATCAACCTGTCGCAAGCACCGATGCCTGATCCGTTTGTCATGCGCTGATCTTTAGTCACCCGCTCGTACATCTTGATTGATTAGCCACCCGAACCCAACAAGCCCAAAAAAGAGAGTCCCTCACATGATCGAACCCAGCATATACAAAGAAGTCATGGGCTCCTTTCCGTCAGGCGTCACAGTGGTTACCACCCTGGATGCGCAAGGCGGAATCGTCGGCATTACCGCCAGCGCTTTCAGCGCGTTGTCTATCGATCCGGCGCTGGTGCTGTTCTGCCCCAATTACGAATCAGACACCTACCCGGTCCTGCGCGACAGCAAGCGCTTCGCCATTCACTTGCTGGCCGCCGGGCAGAAGGCCGAAGCCTATGCGTTTGCAGGCAAAGGCAAGGACAAAGCGGCAGGTATCGAGTGGCACTTGAGCGAACTGGGCAATCCGTTGCTGAACAATGCTACCGCCATTATCGAGTGCGAGCTGTGGCGCGAATACGACGGCGGTGATCACGCAATCATTGTCGGTGCGGTCAAAAACCTGATCCTGCCAGAGCAGCCTGTGGTGCCGATGGTCTATTACCGGGGCAAACTGGGTGCCCTGCCGGATCTGGCCTGATCTGCAGCAGCCCCGCTTCGTTGCGGGGCAAACAGCCCATGATAAACTTCGCTGCGTTTTGCACCGGTCATCCCGGAAGCTTGCGCAACACAGCCTGGCGTGCGCAAATACACGCAATGCGCACCACGGCATACGGCATGCCGTATACAACACTGATCGTGCATTTTTTCAGTCAACTGTCACATCCAGAGTCAAACCCATGAAACGCCTGCCAATCGACGACTCCTTCAAGGTCAATCGCAATCCCATTACCCTGCGCGAAATCGTGCTGGATAAATTGCGCAGCGCCATCATGAATTTTCAGCTGCTACCGGGCGATCGCCTGGTGGAGCGTGATCTGTGTGAACGCCTCGGAGTGAGTCGTACTTCGGTCCGCGAAGCCCTGCGTCATCTTGAGTCCGAAGGGCTGGTGGAATTCGCCGACGCCAAGGGCCCACGCGTTGCGATCATCACCCTGGAAGACGCGTGTGATATCTACGAACTGCGCTGCGTGCTCGAAGGCATGATCGTTCAGTTGTTCACCTTGCGGGCCAAGGCCAAGAATATTCGCGCGCTGGAAAAAGCCCTTGAGGAAAACCGCAAGGTCCTCAAGGAAGGCGAGCTGCAACAAGTGCTGGATTCAGTGCAAAGCTTTTATGACGTACTGCTTGAAGGTTCGGGCAACCACGTCGCGGCTACGCAGTTGCGGCAGTTGCAGGCGCGTATCAGTTATTTGCGCGCCACGTCGGTTTCGCAGGAAAACCGACGCAGCGCCAGTAATGAAGAGATGGAACGTATCGTCGAAGCGATCAAGAGCGGCGACCCGCTGGCGGCCCATCAGGCTTCGGTGGACCATGTGCGCAGCGCCGCAAAAGTCGCGCTGGATTACCTCAAGTCCAAACAGAATGACGGCAGCAAGGTACGCGAGCTGTTCGCCCCCGTGGCCCTGAAAGAACCGCGTATAGGCCATTGACATGCCCGCCCCGCGCTTTTGCCCGCACTGTGGCAGCGCTGACCTCGTTCAGCGTGTGCCAGCGGGCGATACTCATCAGCGATTGATGTGCGGCGGCTGCAACTACATTCACTACGTCAATCCGAAGATTATCGCCGGCTGCATCATTGAGCAGGACGGCAAATACCTGTTGTGCCAACGCGCGATTCCGCCCCGGCCTGGAACCTGGACCCTGCCCGCAGGCTTCATGGAAAGCGGCGAAACCACCGAGCAAGCGGCTTTGCGCGAAGTCTGGGAAGAAAGCGGCGTCAGGGCTGAAATCCTCTCGCCCTACTCCATCTTCAGCGTCCCGGCGATCAGCGAGGTGTACATCGTATTCCGCGCCCTGGCGCTGGAAATCACCGGCCAGTTCGGTCCGGAAACCCTCGACTACAAATTCTTCGCCCCCGAAGACATTCCCTGGGACAGCATCTACTACCCGGCAATACGGCAAATACTCGAACGCTACATCGAAGAACGCCGGACCGGTTCGTACGGGATCTATGTCGGTAACGATGACACCGGCAAGGTGCATTTCATTCGTTGAAGCTTGCCTGGCAGCCGAGGGTTTCTGTGGGAGTGGTCCCGGTATCCCTGACACCGCGCTGTCGCTAAGCAAACACGGACCCTGTAGGAGTGAGCTTGCTCGCGATTCGGCCTGTCAGTCGATGAATATATTGCCTGTACTGGAGCTATCGCGAGCAAGCTCACTC
>NZ_JAGTPI010000112.1:0-6492 GCF_021147825.1 Pseudomonas quasicaspiana | reverse complement strand
CCCGCGATTCGATCTGTCACTCGATGAATATATCGCCTGTGCTGACGCGATCGCGGGCAAGCGCGCTCCTACAGGTCACAGTTTGCCTGGCGACAGCATGGTGTCAGGGACAAACGGCGATCTCCTACAAATATCTACTCGGAAACCTTGGCAAACCCCGCCCGGATCTTTTCTTCTGGCAGTTCATCAGCGATAAAAACGATCACGCTTTCGCGCTTTTCGCCCTCCTCCCATTCGGTATCCCAGTCGAAGCCATAGAGCTTCAGTACGCCCTGAAACACCATACGCCTGGGCTCGCCCGCTATGTTCAGCACGCCTTTGTAGCGCAACAACTGCGAGCCGTGCTCTTCGAGCAGTTCGTTCATGAACTCGCTGAGCCTGTCGATATCCAGTGGCGCTTCACTGCGCAGCACCAGGCTGCTGATCCGGTCCAGTGAATGGCCAGCAGGCGCAACGGGCCGCAAGCTCATGCCACCGCCCAAGTCGGCATTGAGGTTGAACCCCCGGACATCCAGCAACTCTGCCAGATCAATCTGGCCGTGCTCCACGACACGGATCGGTGCGCGGCGGTTAATGCGGGTTAAACGATCGCTGAGGGCGTCGAAAGCAGCGTCGTCGACCAGATCACGTTTGCTCACCAGCAGACGGTCGGCGAAACCAATCTGTGCCTGAGCGATGGTCTGCGCCAGATGCGTGTCGGCGTTGGCCGCGTCCACCAGCGTGATAATGCCATCGAGGATGTAGCGCTCGCGCAGCTCTTCGTCGATGAAGAAGGTCTGTGCGACAGGCGCAGGATCAGCCAGGCCGGTGCATTCGATCACCAGACGGTCGAAGGCGATTTCGCCGCTGTCCAGACGCTCCAGCAGCAAGAACAAGGCCTTGGTCAGGTCGGTGTGGATGGTGCAGCAGACGCAGCCGTTGGACAGGGTCATGACTTGCACGGGCTCGGCCCCCAGCAACTGAGTGTCGATTCCGGCATCACTGAATTCGTTTTCGATCACAGCGATCTTCAGGCCGTGCTCGGTCTTGAGCAAATGACGCAGCAACGTCGTCTTGCCCGCGCCGAGAAAGCCGCTGAGGACAGTGACGGGAATAGGTTGCAGGGTGGTCATGGGTGCTCCTGTATTTACCAAACAACACAAAACAACTGTGGGAGCGGTGCTTGCCCGCGATAAGGCTGGATGCGATTCACTTTAGATCGCGTTCAACCTTATCGCGGACAAGCCTCGCTCCCACAGGATTCAACAAATGACTAACCGCGCCTGCTGATCAACAGCACTTCGGCCCACCCTTGCCGCCGTAACGGGCTTCCTGGCGTTCCCGGAAGAACGTTTCGTAGTCCATCATCGGCTTATCAGGGTGTTTGACCTGCATATGCGCGACGTAATTGTCATAGTCAGGCATGCCCACCATCAGGCGCGCTGCCTGACCGAGGTATTTCCCGAGGCGACTCAGGTCGTTGAACATGGGCAGATCCTCTTGTCTTTCAAACGTTGGTCGGAGTCGTCAACGCCTGGAAAGGCGCTTCCTTGTCCGTACGCTCTTTGTTGCCCCATGCCGCGACGCCGACTTTCAGCGCGTAGAACAGGATGCTGAACACCACGAACAGGAACAGAATCGTCAGTGTCGCGTTGGTGTAAGCGTTGAAGATCACGTGCTGCATCTGATCCATGGTCTTGGCTGGAGCCAGAATCTGACCCGCATCAGCCGCAGTGCTGTATTTCTTGGCCAAGGCCAGGAAACCCACTGCAGGGTTGCTATCGAACAGCTTGATGAAGCCAGCTGTTACGGTGCAGATCAGCAGCCAGGTCGCTGGCAGCATGGTGACCCAGATGTAACGTTGGCGCTTCATTTTGATCAGGACAACGGTTGCCAACATCAGCGCGATACCTGCCAGCATCTGGTTAGAGATACCGAACAGAGGCCACAAGGTGTTGATGCCGCCCAGTGGATCGATAACTCCCTGATACAGCAAGTACCCCCACAGCGCCACGCAACCACCGGTGCCGATGGCGTTGGCCGTCCAGGACTCGGTGCGTTTCAGGGCAGGAACGAAGCTGCCCAACAGGTCTTGCAGCATGAAGCGACCGGCACGTGTACCAGCGTCAACCGCCGTCAGAATGAAAAGGGCTTCGAACAGAATTGCGAAGTGGTACCAGAACGCCATGGTGCTGGCACCTGGCAAGGCCTGGTGCAGAATCTGCGCAATGCCCACCGCGAGGGTCGGTGCACCACCGGCTCTGGCCAGGACTGTGTTCTCGCCAATGTCCTTCGCCACTGCTGTCAGTTGCTCAGGCGTAATCGCAAAGCCCCAACTGCTGACCGTCTGGGCCACAGTCACCACATCACCGCCCACAATTGCCGCCGGGCTGTTCATGGCAAAGTAGATGCCAGGCTCGATGACCGAAGCCGCAACCATCGCCATGATCGCCACGAAGGACTCCATGAGCATGCCGCCGTAGCCGATATAACGGGCGTTGGTTTCGTTATCCAGCAGCTTAGGCGTAGTGCCGGAAGAGATCAGCGCGTGGAAGCCCGATACCGCACCGCACGCAATGGTGATGAACAGGAACGGGAACAGCGTCCCTTTCCAGACTGGACCAGTACCATCGGTGAACTGGGTCAGCGCAGGCATTTTCAGCTCAGGTGCGAGAATCAGAATGCCGATGGCCAAGGCAACGATGGTGCCGATTTTCAGGAAGGTCGACAGGTAGTCACGCGGTGCCAGCAGCAGCCAGACCGGCAGCATGGCCGCGACAAAACCGTAGCCCACCAGCATCCAGGTAATCTGCACACCGGTGAAGGTGAACATCGGCGCCCATTCAGGACTGGCAGCAACCATGCCGCCGACCCAGATCGAGAGCAGCAACAGCACCACACCGATCACCGAGATTTCGCCGATGCGACCCGGGCGGATGTAGCGCATGTAAATGCCCATGAACATCGCCGTCGGGATGGTCGCCAGCACGGTGAACATGCCCCACGGGCTTTCAGCCAGGGCCTTGACCACAATGAGCGCCAGCACCGCAAGGATGATGATCATGATCAGGAAGCAGCCGAACAGCGCGATAGTGCCGGGGATGCGGCCCATTTCTTCACGCACCATGTCGCCCAGCGAGCGACCGTTACGGCGTGTGGACAGGAACAGGATCATGAAATCCTGCACCGCACCGGCCAACACTACACCGGCGATCAGCCAGAGCGTGCCGGGCAGGTAGCCCATTTGTGCGGCGAGCACCGGCCCGACCAGAGGTCCGGCGCCAGCAATCGCAGCGAAGTGGTGACCGAAAAGAATGTGTTTGTTGGTTGGCACATAGTCCAGACCATCATTGTTGACCACGGCTGGAGTTGCCCGCAGCGGGTCGAGTTGCATGACGTGCCGGGCAATGAACAGACTGTAATAACGATAGGCAACCAGGTAGATGGCGACCGCAGCGACCACGATCCACAAGGCGTTGATTGCTTCCCCGCGGCGCAAGGCCACGACCCCCAGAGCACATGCTCCGATAATTGCAACGATTAGCCAGGGCACATGGCGCATGAGGCTATTATTATTTTTCATTTTTTATATTCCAGCAGATGACTGAAAGACCAGCTACGCGAGTTTAGCTGCGCCGTCGCGAAAGGCCACCCCAACCAAGGTCTAGAGCGTAAAAGAAACGATTCACTTAAAAAACGCCATTGAACCTGATCACAAGACGCGGCTCGAAAGGCGGACGAAGTGTAAATCCGGGTATGAAAGCTATCGGGAAAGCAGGATCAGGACTATCGTCGTTACAGGCGACGCCTCGACAGGCGTTTAACCGCTGACAGCACGTCACACGATTCCAAGAGAAGTGATTCGATGACCGACTCCAACGATGACCGCCGACGCTTTAAACGCATCGCCTTCGATGCGAAAACCCAACTGAGCCAGGGTGACCGAAACTGGCAGGTTCAACTCGTAGACCTCTCCCTCAAAGGCATGCTCATAGAGCGCCCCGAACCCTGGCACGCCGATACCGAACAGGCATTCAACGCCGATATCAAATTGAGCAATGAAGTGCATGTGCAAATGGACGTGAGACTGGCCCACGATGAAAACGGGCAGCTGGGGTTCGTCTGTGAGCACATTACGCTCGACTCAATTAGCCACCTGCGACGACTGATCGAACTGAACCTGGCTGATCATGATGAGCTGGAGCGTGAGTTGGCGGCGCTGATTGAGGTTTAAGGATCTGCATGGTTTTTAACTGTAGGAGCGCGCTTGCCCGCGATTACGGTATTTCAGGCGCAGCTGTTTATCGGATGTACTGGCCTCATCGCGGGCAAGCGCGCTCCTACACGGCCTCTCGAACGTTATTCAAACAACGCATCCAGTGCCTGTTCCAGACGTGTCACTGCAATGATCTGTAATCCCGGCGGGGCTTCTTTTGGCGCGTTGCCTTTCGGTACGATCGCCCGCTTGAAGCCGTGCTTGGCGGCTTCCTTGAGACGCTCCTGACCACTCGGCACCGGACGCACCTCGCCGGACAGCCCTACTTCACCGAACACCAGCAAATCATGAGGCAATGGACGATTGCGTAAACTGGACATGACCGCCGCCATCAGCGCCAGATCAGACGCCGTTTCCAGAACTTTGACGCCGCCCACTACGTTGAGGAAAACATCCTGATCGTGAGTAGGAATGCCGCCATGCCGGTGCAAGACCGCCAGTAGCATCGCCAGACGATTCTGGTCCAGGCCCAATGTCACGCGACGGGGATTGGACATATGGCTGTCATCTACCAGCGCTTGAACCTCCACCAGCATCGGACGCGTACCTTCCCAGGTCGCCATCACCACACTGCCCGGCACTTCTTCCTGAGCCCGGGTCAGAAAAATCGCCGACGGGTTCGAGACTTCTTTCAGCCCCTTGTCCGTCATACCGAATACGCCCAGCTCGTTGACCGCACCGAAGCGGTTCTTCACCGCACGCAGCAAGCGCAAACGGCCATCGGATTCGCCTTCGAAATACAGAACCGTGTCCACCATATGCTCAAGCACTCGCGGGCCCGCCAATGCGCCCTCTTTGGTGACATGGCCTACCAGGAAGATCGCCGTGCCGCTCTGTTTGGCATAACGCACCAACAAGGCCGCACTCTCACGCACTTGCGAGACGCCACCCGGAGCAGATTGCAGTTGCTCGGTGAAAATCGTCTGGATCGAGTCGATCACCATGACCTTGGGCTTTTCGATCTTGGCGGTGGCAATGATATTTTCGATGCAGGTTTCGGTCATGACCTGCAGCTTGTCCTGCGGCAGTCCGAGCCGACGGGCGCGCATCGCGACCTGCTGCTGGGACTCCTCGCCCGTCACGTACAACGCAGGCATGCGTTCGGCAATGTTGCACAGGGTTTGCAGCAGGATCGTGGACTTGCCGATTCCGGGATCACCGCCGATCAGCACCACGGAGCCATCGACCAGACCGCCACCCAGTACCCGGTCCAGCTCGGCCGAGTTGGTGGAGAACCTCGGGATCTCCTCGACACTGACCTCGGCCAGCGTACGGATCTGGGTCTGCTGACCGGTCCAGCCGGAACGCCCGCTCGGAGGCGCAGCGCTGCCGCTTTCCAGTACGGTTTCCACCAGTGTGTTCCAGGCGCCGCATTCGCTGCACTGCCCGGCCCACTTGGGAAAAGTCGCGCCACACTCAGTGCAGCCATACAAGCGTTTGGCCTTGGCCATGACAACCCCATCGGTAAAAGTTGGCAATCATAACGCAGCTGCTGTCAGCGCGTCGGTAAGCCTGCGGCACTCCCTTTCTGAGAAACTTCATAAAACTTCGTCAGAAAAGCCCGGTCGATTGCAGGGTGCCCAGCGCAACCCGTGCAGCTGACTTACACTGCACTGGACAATCTCATCAGTTACAAGGAATGACCCATGAGCGTACTAAGCGAGTTCAAAGCCTTTGCCGTCAAAGGTAACGTGGTCGATATGGCCGTCGGTATCATCATTGGTGCGGCATTCGGCAAGATCGTTTCGTCGTTCGTCGGCGATGTCATCATGCCGCCTCTCGGGCTGCTGATCGGCGGTGTGGACTTCAGTGACCTCGCCGTTATCCTCAGACCTGCAGAAGGCGCGGCCCCTGCGGTAGTGCTGGCTTACGGCAAATTCATCCAGACGGTTATCGACTTCATCATTGTCGCCTTCGCAATTTTCATGGGCGTGAAAGCGATCAATCGCCTGAAGCGCGAAGAAGCCAAGGCGCCAACCCTGCCGCCGACTCCAACCAAGCAGGAACTGCTGCTGGGTGAAATCCGTGACCTGTTGAAGGAACAGCATCAGCCGTCGGCACCGATTACCGTGGATCCGAAACATCCGGTTTGAGGAATTAGACTGCGGAATCTACGAATGGAATAAGGGCACCTGTGTGCGAATTCATTCGCGAAGAGGCCGGTGCGTCTGGCACTGATTCAGTGTCTGGAATACCGCTTTCGCGAATGAATTCGCTCCCACGGAAACTACTGCGAA
>NZ_JAGTPI010000111.1:0-6754 GCF_021147825.1 Pseudomonas quasicaspiana | reverse complement strand
CCCACGATCACCACCGGTCCTGTGGGAGCCGAGCTTGCTCGCGATAAACGATAACGCGGTGTATCTGCCTACTGCGCTGGCCTTATCGCGGGCAAGCCCGGCTCCCACAGAAGATCGCATACTCTGTTGGAGCTAGGCTTGATCTGGGCGGCATTCCAACGAAGCCGTCAATGAGGTGATTCAGATAAACCGCGTATTCATTCTTCGCGGGCAAGCCTCGCTCCAACAGAAGCCTCATCGCATTCATTCTCGCCCGGCTCATCCGCCACCATCCCCGCCTTCATCCTCGCTGCATCCCGACTGAAACACCGCGACGCCAGGTATAAAAATACCAGCGTCATGAACAGCGCCACCGGGATGAGATACATCGCGTCATGCAGACCAACCGCCTTGTAAACCTCGCTCATCTGCTCAGCGCCCGCTGCAGCCATGGCCGAATGGGCGAAGTGATCTGACAGCAAACCGACCACCACGGGACCCAGCCCGCCGCCCAGCAAATACAGCCCCGCGAAAAACAACGCCATCGCCGTCGCCCGTAACCTGGGCTCGACCACATCCTGAATCGCGGTGTAGACGCAGGTGTAGAAGTTGTATGCAAACAGCCACCCCAGGCTGAAAACTCCCACGAACACACCGATTTCAATGCGGCCCGCATGCAACGCATAGCCGGTCGCCAGCGTCGCAATCAACATGCTGCCCGCCGCGAACAACAGCCGGCCGTTGGCGAAACGTTGATGCAATTTGTCAGCAACCCAACCGCCCAGCGTCAACCCGATCAACCCCGTCACACCGACAATCATCCCGGTCGCCACCGCAGCGTCGTGCAAGGGCAGCAGAAAATAACGTTGCAGCATCGGCACCATGAAAGAGTTGCACGCATAGGTCGCAAAGTTGAACGTCAGCCCGGCCAGCACCAGCCAGCCAAAAGTCGGCACCGAGAGCACGCGACGAATCGGCTTTTCGATTTTCTCCTCGGACATGCGCACACTTTCCGCAGCACCCCGCTTGGGTTCACGGATGAAAAACATGAATAACGCCAGCACCAACCCCGGCACAGCCGCAATGAAAAACGGGGCCCGCCAGCTATCGAAGGCTGTCACCATCGCACCGATGGTGAAGAACGCCAGCAACAATCCCAAAGGCAGCCCCAACATGAAAATGCCCATGGCCCGGGCGCGTCGATGGGCGGGGAACAAATCACCGATCAGCGAGTTGGCCGCCGGTGCATAGCTGGCCTCGCCAATACCGACGCCCATTCGCACTAATAGAAAAGTCCAGAAACTGCCCGCCAGGCCGTTGACCGCCGTCAGCCCGCTCCACACTGCCAGGCCCCAGCCCATGATTTTCTTGCGCGAGCCGTTGTCGGCCATACGCCCCAGAGGCAGACCCGCGATGGCGTACACCAACGTGAACGCAGTACCGATGATTCCCAACTGGAAATCACTCAAGTGCCATTCCATGCGAATCGGCTCAATGATGATTGCCGGAATGGTGCGGTCAAAAAAGTTGAACAGGTTGGCCAGAAACAGCAAAAACAGAACACGCCAGGCATTGGACGCCTGTGGAGACAAAGGCTGCGGGGTGCCTTGCATGGTGGGGCTCCTTTTTATTGTTATAAAAACGCGTGAAGCTGGACATCACTAGTCAATCTAGGGCGCCATCGAATAGCTGTCTGTAAACATTCGCGAAAGAGATGACCTGGCATTGAGGCAGCGGCATAGGCTTATAACTAATCGCTATTATGTTAATTCCAAATTGATTGAACCCCTCAGCCCTTTCCAGTTGGCACACTTAGCGCAACTCCTATACTGACATCGACTCGCCACCATTCATGGATTTGGCGACCCTGGCATTGAATACATGGGGCCCGCTATGGAATGGCTTGGTTTGCACTTGATGTCCGGTCAATCCCACGACGGGATGCTGCTACTGGACTGTACGCATAACCTTTTTCTCATGGCGCTGTCCTTCGGCGTCATTTCAGCTGCATGCCTGGCGACGCTGGATATCGGCGAACGCATCATTCATTCGGAAAACCAGCAGAGTCGGCAACGCTGGCAAGTGCTCGGCGCGCTGTGCCTGGCGGGCGGCGCATGGGCTATGCACTTCATTGGGATGCTCGCGTTCGAAACGCCGATGAAGGTCAGCTACGACCTTCCCACAACCATTGCTTCGCTGTTTATTGCGGCCATTGCTGGCGCGTTCGCGATCAAAGCCATCAGCCACGAAGTCATCGGACCCGGTCAATGGCTGCTCAGCGCTATTGGTATTGGCCTTGGCGTGGTCATCATGCATTACGTCGGCATGTCGGCGTTGCGCTCACCTGCCGTTCAGTACTATCAGCCCGGTCCGTTCGGGCTCTCGATTCTGATGTCCATTCTATGTGGCGCAGTGTTTCTGCTAATGCCCAGCTATCTGCGTCAGGGCAGCGGCATGTTCCACCAGATGCTCAAATACGGCGCCAGCATGTTGCTCGGGGCGGGCTTGCTGGGTACCCACATGATCGGCATGTGGTCGCTGAATCTGGTGCTTCCCGAAAATATTCCACTCGAATCGGCAGCTCCCGAAAACGCCATGCAACTGGGCCTGACTATCGCGATCATCGCCCTGCTGATTATCGCGGGCAGCCTCAGCGCGTCGATGGCTGACAAGAAACTGCAAAGCAAGGAACACGACCTGCGCCGCGTGAACGCATTGCTCAGCCAACTGGATCAGGCACGCATGTCGCTGCAGCAGGTGGCGCATTACGACGCACTGACCAACCTGCTCAACCGCCGTGGTTTCAACCAGACTTTTGCCGAGAAACTGACCGACCATCACGCCAGCGGCGGAATGATGGCGGTGATGTTCCTCGACATCGACCATTTCAAACGTATCAACGACAGCCTTGGGCATGATGCGGGCGATGATCTTCTCAAGGCGATCGCCGAGCGCATTCGCAGTGCGACACGTGGCGATGATGTGGTGTCCCGCTTTGGCGGCGATGAGTTCTGCATTCTGATCAGCCTGCACAACTACGAAGAAGCCGAGCAACTGGCCAATCGGGTCATGCAAAAGATGAAAGAACCGATCGCCCTGGCCGGGCGGCATATGGTCATGACCACCAGTATCGGCATCAGTATCTTCCCGCAGGACGGCCAGACTTGCGACGAACTGCTCAAGCACGCCGACCTGGCGCTCTATCAATCCAAAGGCAACGGCCGCAACCGGGCGCACTTTTTCAGCCCCAACCTCAAGACCAAAGCCAGTCTGGAGCTGCAACTGGAGGAGGAACTGCGCAACGCGCTGCTTGAAGAAAACGGCCTGCAGGTCTATTACCAGCCCATCGTTGATCTCAGCACCGGCCAGGTGTCCAAGCTCGAAGCACTGGTGCGCTGGGAGCACCCGCAGCATGGCTTGCTGACGCCGGACCGGTTCATCGAGATAGCCGAGACCAACGGCCTGATCGCCGATCTTGATAACTGGGTGCTGCGCCGCGCCTGCCACGACCTTGGGCAACTGTCCGGCAATGGTCTCGACGATCTGATTATTGCGGTCAATTGCTCCGCGCTTAACCTGACCCGGGAAACGCTGATCGATGACATCCAGCGCGCCTTGCGACAAGCCAATGTTCCCGCACGGCGTCTGGAGCTGGAGGTCACCGAGAACGCACTTATGGGCAATATCAGCACCACCATTGGCTTGCTCAAGCAAATCCGCTGCCTGGGTGTTTCGCTGTCCATTGATGATTTCGGCACAGGCTACTCATCCCTGGCCTACCTCAAGCGCCTGCCGCTGGATACGGTCAAGATTGATCGCTCTTTCATTCTCGATATTCCGGGCTCAGCCCAGGACATGGAAATCGTTCAGGCAATCATCGTAATGGCCCATACCCTGCGATTGAAGGTCGTGACCGAGGGCGTGGAAACGTCGCAGCAGAAGGAGTTTCTCAGCAAGTATGGCTGCGATTATATTCAGGGCTATCTGGTCAGTCGGCCACAGCCCCTTGAGCAAATCCTGCCGCTGGTGCAGAAGCTTAACCAACGTAAAACCGCCAGCCAGAACGCCCCGAAGACTGTTCAGCAAAACCCCATGCCGGAAAAGTGGAGTCACGGACCCGCGCGCTAACTGAATGGTACGGGAAAGACGGGACAGCAAAAAACTGACCGGGTTCAATTCTTGAGCCTGAAATAGCTAAAGGTTCCCGTACGCTCGCCGATCTATTTACTGGACCAGACCGAGCGTGCCCTTTTCTTGAATAGGGGTTTCCCTATCGTTCTTGAAAAAACCGCACTGCAACGTCGTGATTTCTCTATCAGCGACGGCGCGATGACAGCTGCTGCATCGCCGCCCTCCCCAGGCTAATGGCGCACGATGACCAATAAGAATGATTCTGCTGGTGCGATATACGGACCATTAAATGCACTCGCTGCCGAAAAGGCCACCGGCCTTCCGGGCACCTACTATCAGCCCAAGCCAGTTCCCGCTCAGCAGTACATGTATTTCACGGAAACCGACACAGATCGCATCCTGGATAACCTTGATGGTCTGCGCGATTCGGTTTTCCCGCAACCTGCCCATATCGAAGACAACGTCCTGCGCAGCGAACAGCAGTTCCCCTCGGTATGCCTGATCGGTCTGGGGCGCTGCGGTTCCAACATTGCTCTGGATGTTGCCGAACTGGTCTACAACGCACGCAAGTTCTATCTCAATCAGTTCGAAAATGAAGACCGTCTGAGCGAAGACAAGCGCTATAGCCCGGTCCGCTGGATCCGCAACAACCTGCGACTGGTGCAAAACAAAGCGAGCAAGCCAGTTTTTCTGGTCGAGCCACTGGTTATGCTCGGCGACCTGGACAAAGACATTGCCGGTCGCATCCGTTTCTCGCGCAAGGGCGAGAAAAGCGGGTTCATCAACGACTACAGCAAAATGAAGATCATGGACCTTTCAGAGGTTCATGCCGGCGGTGCGGGCAACGCCCCGATTCTCGGTCAGTATCTGGCCAAGATCATCCTGAACAAGGACACCAACCACTTCTCCAGCGCTGACTGGAAACTGATTCACTCGTACCTGATCGACTCGTGCGGCATCAAGGCCAACCAATCGCGGCTGTATTTCTACATCTTCAGTGCGGGTGGCGGTACCGGTTCAGGCATGGCCTCCGAGTTCGGTCTGGCGCAACAGTTCTCGTACATGAACAAGACGTTCGACACCCGGCCGACTGACGAAAACGACAGCAAGCGTGGCCGGTCCTTTGTGTTCGAGCCGATCTTCACCAGCGGCATTTGCGTGCTCCCAAACATTTCCGATCACCGCAGCGAAATGTCCGAAGCCTTGCACATCAACGCTGGCCGCCTGCTGTGCAAATACCTGTCGGAAGAATGGGACTTCTCATACAACTTCGAAAACGAAGACAGCAGCGAAGCCAGCGTCATGGGCCGTATTCGCCCTTGGAACGCCATGATGCTGATCTCCAATGACATCATGCGTTACGCCGAAGCCAGCGACGACGGCAACATCGAGAACATTGACGTGAACGCCATGGAGCGTCACGCCAACCAGTACATCTCGCAGCAGATCTTCAACATTCTTACCGCTCAGGCGGTGACGACTGACTACGACCAGAACTACTTCCGACGCGCAGGCATCGATATTGGCGAGACGATTCGTCTGGATGCCAACGACCTGTTCATGAGTCTGGCGGGCCCGGTGGCGATTGCCTATGCCGAATCGGTGGTCCCGGAAAGTCCGGCGCCAGGTTCTGACAAGTTCAAGGTGTTCGAAAAAGAACCGCCACGCCTGAACATTGATGACTTGTTCTTCCGCTCCATTGACCTGCCACACTTCAACAAAGTGACCCAGGCCATTGAAGGCATCAGCCTGTTGCCGATCGAGTCCAAGCGTTATCGTGCGGCACTGGATCAGTACAAGACTTCGGGCTATGACGCCGCAGCACTCCACGACCTGCACTTCTTCAAGAACTGCTCGTCGGTGGTGTCCATCGTCTCCCTGCCCAAAGACTACAAGCTGTCCTATATGGACCTGAACCGGCTGAAGACGCACCTCAACAGCCTGTTCCCCAACACCACGCTCAAGCGTTATGCATTGGTGATCGGCGCGTCGGCCAACTTGTCGCTGACGACGTTGATCGCGAAAAGTCCGTGCCTTTCGGATGACTTCCTGACCCTGATCGTGGCGTTCATCAAGCGCTGCTTCGCGAAAAACCAGTACCGTTTCGACGACACACTGGACAACGCGATTCTGGACTTCATCGTCAGCGAAGAATTTGACGAAGACCGCGTTGATGAATTGCTGAACGAATACGAGAACCCGGCCAAGATCCTCGACACCAACTGGTACGCGATCAAGCCGATGTACGAAAAGAAGTACCGCGAGCTGATCGAAGACAAATCCAGGTTTGTCTCGATCAATGACATCCGCATCTCTCGCGAGAGCGTGAAGAAGGCCGTCAAATACCTGCGCGAAATTTATCGTCACCGCATCGGCAAGACCCGGGTCATTTCACTGAATCAGCATACGGGCAAGACGGATTACGGGGTTAAGTAACGCCGGCGACTTGCGAATCAGCACCGTGCTCACAGGTTAGCCACGATCTCAGGCCCATGATTGACCTGTGGGACCGAATTCATTCGGGAAGGCGGTGTTTCAGTCGATACGGATGTACCGGCCCCTTCGCGAATGAATTCGCTCCCACGGGATTGCGCACGACTCGGCTTCATGAAGAGCCTGTGGGGCCGAATTCATTCGGGAAGGC
>NZ_JAGTPI010000110.1:0-6803 GCF_021147825.1 Pseudomonas quasicaspiana | reverse complement strand
ATCGATGCACAGACATCGGGAACTGAGCAGTTGTCATCAAGAACCATGCTCGCAGCACGTTGCTTGAACTCGCGGGTGTAGGTCTTTCGCTCTTGCATGGAACCTCCTGATTGGGCGAATCATATCGCCCTTAAGAGGTGTCCGGGATCATTAAGCCAGTTCAAGCTTGCTCGCGATAAAGCTAGACGCGATTCACTTTAGAACGCATTCAGCCTATCGCGAGCAAGCTCTGCTCCCACAGGATATGAGTCATCCAATGGGGCCTCAACTGCCGCTTCGATGCTCCGCCTCATACCGATCCAGCGTATCGCTGGCGATTTCCCGGCCCAGAGCGATGAGTTCCGGTGCCTTATAAAACTCGAAAAAACGGCACACGCGTTTTGGCACATTGATCAGGATATCCGGCGGATACCCGGCGATCTTGTACTGCGCCAGCGAGGTTTGCATCACTTCGAAGCTCTGGTTGATCAGGTCCAGCAGTGACGCCGGGCCGACGTTGTCGATGATCACTGATCCTGTGGCGGACTTTGGCGCGCTCTCGCCTTGAGGGGCTGCAGCGGGTTGCTGACCTTGAGGGTCGGCAGATTCCAGCCACGGATTGTCAATCATCGCCGCGCTGGCCTTGGGGCTGTTCTGCGGCAGGTGCAACACCTCGTTGCCAGCGGCGTCCAGTTTGCGACGGAACGGCAGGCGCGAACCCAGTGAACTGATCATGTGATCGAAGCGCCGTTTCACCGCAGGCGGACGCTCGATCACCGGTAATTGATAATGCCCTTGGGTGGTCGAGTTGAGATTGACCGCGACGATCAGGTCGCAATGGCTGGACACCACCGGCACGATGGGCAGCGGATTGAGCAGGCCACCATCTACCAGCATGCGATTACCCTGCATCACTGGCGTGAACAGGCTGGGGATTGCCGCCGATGCGCGCATGGCCTGATGCAGACAGCCTTCCTGAAACCAGATTTCCTGCTGATGGGTCAGGTCGGTCGCCACGGCGGTGTAGGGGATGCGCAGGTCTTCAATGTTGATTTCGCCGACGATCTCGCGGATCTGGCCGAATACTTTCTCGCCCCGAATAGCACCGAGGCGGAAACTGACGTCCACCAGACGCAGCACATCCAGATAGTCCAGGCTCTCAATCCATTCCCGGTATTGCCTGAGTTTGCCTGCCGCATAGACACCGCCAACCACTGCGCCCATGGAGCAACCCGCAATGCAGGCTATCTCGTAACCGCGGCGCTCCAGCTCCTCAATGACACCGATATGCGCATAACCCCGAGCGCCTCCAGAACCGAGCACCAGTGCTATACGTTTTTTCATGAACGACCTCCGAATCAGATTGATCCACCATACGCTTGAATCGGGCTATTTTTATCGTTCATTTGCGCGATGTGAAGGCTCTGATTCAGCAAAAAAACAGTTACCCTTGCGGCCCCGGTGATGGCACTTTCAGCAAGTGACACCGTCAAAGCTGCACCATTGATATTTCTTCTTGAGGTAACACCGATGAAAGCCTGGATTGTCCTGCCCTTGTTTGCTCTGGTTCTCACTGGTTGCGCGGGTAAAACCGGTTATCGCGAAAGTTGCGGGACGCAGCTTGATTCGGCCTGGAAGGAGCTCGATCTGGCCAAGGCTGAAGGCTTCGCCGGCACTGTCAGCTACTCCAAGGCCTTGTCCTTGCTGACCGGTGCCAAGACCCAGCAACAATTCGAAGCCTTCGAAGGTTGCACCGAGAAAGCCGAAAAAGCCCGCTTCTATATTCGCGAATCCCGCGCTGGCAGGTAAGTAGAGGAGGCCGCCTGTGGGAGCGGTGCTTGCCCGCGATACATGAGACGCGGCCAGAAGGCATACCGCGTTATCGTTTATCGCGCGCAATCGCCGCTCCCACAATTGTTTTTCAGGCAACATTCCCATCCCTTCCGTACCAATTTCCTCTTCTCTCTGGCGAAAACACCTACGCTAACTTTATTGTGACTGCACAGCAGTCCTGTTTTTAGCCATAGGCAGTCGCCTGGAGAGTGTTTTCGATGGGCAGAAAACTCGATGAGTGCCTCAACGCCATTAATGAGGTGGTGTTAGGCAAGGAGCCGCAAGTCCGGTTGGCAATGACCTGCCTGCTCGGTGGCGGCCATTTGTTGATCGAAGATTTGCCCGGTATGGGCAAAACCACCCTCAGCCATACCCTGGCCAAGGTACTGGGCCTCAGCTTCCAGCGGATTCAGTTCACTTCGGACTTGTTGCCGGGTGACATTCTTGGCACCTCGGTGTTTGATCGGGAAACCGGACAGTTCACCTTTCACCCAGGGCCGATTTTCGCTGAGCTGGTACTGGCCGACGAAATCAATCGCGCCACGCCCAAGAGCCAGAGCGCCTTGCTTGAAGCCATGGAAGAGGGGCAGGTCACTATCGAAGGCGCGACGCGTCTTCTGCCGGATCCATTCTTTGTCATCGCCACCCAGAATCCCTTCAGCCAGGGCGGCACTTTCGCGTTGCCCGAGTCGCAACTGGACCGCTTCCTGATGCGTCTTTCTCTGGGATATCCCGCACGCTCTGCCGAGAAAGCCCTGTTGCTGGGCGAATCACGACGGGACTTGTTACCCCGTTTACAGCCGCTGCTTAATCACGCCGAGCTGGGTACGTTGCAGGCGCAGGCCCGGCAAGTGCGGGTCAGCGATGCGCTGGTGGATTATGTCTTGCGGCTGGTGGACGCAACCCGCGCCCAGCCACAGTTCGCTTATGGATTGTCGCCACGGGCGAGTCTGGCGATTCTCAGTGCCGCTCGGGCCTGGGCTTTGCTGGCCGGACGCGAGTATGTGATCCCCGAAGACGTGCAGGCGATCTTGCCCTCGGTGGTCGGCCATCGTCTTCGTGAGCGGACCGATCCCACCGGGCATGGCGGCGGGGCATTGGTCCAATGGCTGCTGCGTGAGGTGCCAGCGCTTTGATCGAACAGTTCAAACCGTTCTGGCAGCGCTGGCTGGCGCGACGTATCCCCCCCGCGTCCCGGGTCAAACTCGACCACCGGCGCATTTTCATTCTGCCCACCCGCACGGGTGGCAGTTTCGCGTTGGTGCTGTTTTTGATGTTATTGGTGGCGATCAATTATCAGAACAGCCTGGCGTATGGTCTGACGTTCCTGCTGCTGTCGATGGCGATTCTGGGGATCCTACACACCTACCGAAACTTGAGTGGACTGGTCATTAGCGCAGGCACGGCGAGGCCGGTGTTTGTCGGTGAAACCGTGCATCTGAGCCTGCGTCTGGAAAGTGATCATAACGCTCATCAGGCGATCTCGCTGGGCTGGGACGCCGAGCAGTTGCAGCAGGTCGATATTGCTTCCCAGGCGCGGATCGAGGTTGAACTGAGCTTGCCTGCGCATAATCGCGGCTGGCTGCGGGCGCCAAGGCTGCGGGTTGAAAGCGTCTTTCCGTTAAGCATTCTGCGCACCTGGAGCTGGCTGGATCTGGAGCAGACTGCGCTGATTTACCCTCGGCCGGTGGCGGGTGCAATGCCACTGCTAAAGGGCGTTCAACCTCATGCCGAAGATCACGGCGTGGCGACTAAGGGCCCCGGCGTGGATGACTATCAGGGCTTGCGCACTTATCAGCCCGGTGACAATCGGCGACGCCTGCACTGGAAGGCATATTCAAGGGGCCAAGGGCTGCTGCTCAAAGACTTCACTGATCTGAGTGGCCAGGACTTGTGCCTGGATTTCATGGCCTTGGGCGGTGATATCGAAGAGCGGCTGTCGCGTCTGTGCTACTGGGTGGTGATTCTGTCCCAGCGTCAGCAACCGTTTGCCTTGCGTTTGCCGGGTTATCTGTCGGCCGTGGACAGTGGCAATCTGCATCGTGAAACCTGCCTTCGGGCACTGGCGCTTTATGGCGTGCGGCAATGAGCGCCGTTGCGTCCGGCCTGAGCCTGCCGATTCCGCGTACCAGTCTGCTCTGGCTGCTATTGGCACAAGCGCTGGTCATCGTGCCGTTTATTCAGCACATTCCTGGAACCATCATCATTTTGTGGCTGGCCTGCATGCTGTGGCGCGTGCAGATCTTCCGCATGCGTGCTCGCCATCCCGGTGCATGGATAAAAGGCGGGCTGCTGGTGGGCACGGCGGGCGGGGTGTATCTGGCCCGTGGCAGCCTGGTCGGGCTGGAGGCGGGCGCTGCGCTGTTAGTCGCGGCTTTTGTGCTGAAAATGCTCGAGATGCAGAGTCGGCGTGATGCATTGGTATTGATCTTTCTCGGCTTCTTTTGCATCACGGTCGGCTACTTGTTCGAGGACAACCTGCTGTGGGCGGCGTTCACCTTGTTACCCGTCAGCACATTATTGGCGGCGTTGATCGGCTTGCAGTCATCCAGTCATTCCAGCAGTCAGTCCGGCAGCCTCAAGCTGGCGCTCAAATTGCTGGTGCAGGCGGTGCCGCTGATGCTTCTGCTGTTCCTGTTCTTCCCGCGTCTGGAGCCGCTCTGGTCATTGCCGCAGCCGAGTAATAAAGGCCAGACGGGGCTTTCCGACAACATGGCGCCGGGGGACATGGCTGAGTTGAGCAAGTCAGCGGCGTTGGTATTTCGCGCCAGTTTTGACGGCCCGATTCCGGCTCGTAATCAGTTGTATTGGCGCTCCCTGACCCTTGAACAATTTGACGGGCGACGCTGGTCGCAGTCGCCACGCGCGCAAACCGTGCAGATGCCGCAATGGCAGAAACGTGGTGATTCCCTGAGTTACAGCATCGTCATGGAGCCCAGCGGCCGACCCTGGTTATCGAGCCTGGACGTAGCCGAAAGCAACCTGGGTGATGTGCGCCAGATGAACGATTTCCGCTTGCAGAGACGTCGGCCGGTGGAGCAGTCGTTGCTCTACAACGTCATCTCCTGGCCGGACGCGACCCGTGAGGCGCAACTCAGCGAGAACATTCAGCGACAGGACCTGCAATTACCCGCCAAGGGCAACCCTCAGGCGCGGCAGTGGGCCAGCGATCTGTTGCGCCGTCATCCACAGCCCGATGAGCTGGTGCAGACGATGCTCGATTACTTTGCCCGCGAGCCTTATCACTACACCCTCAAACCACCGACGCTGGGACCAGACAGCATTGATGACTTCCTGTTTGAAAGCCGCCGTGGTTTTTGCGCGCATTACGCAGGGGCGATGACTTTCGTGTTGCGTGCGGCGGGTATTCCGGCGCGGGTGGTGGCCGGTTATCAGGGCGGCGAACTCAACCCGGACGGCCAGTACCTGACGGTACGCCAGTTTGATGCTCACGCCTGGGTTGAGTACTGGCAGCCCGGTGTTGGCTGGCGCAGCGTCGATCCCACCGCCGCTGTGGCGCCGCAACGTATAGAACAAGGACTGGAGCAGGCGTTGGCGGCGGACGAGGCGTTTCTAGCGGACTCGCCCATGTCGGCGCTGCGCTATCGCCATGTACCGTGGCTCAATTCGCTGCGCCTCAGCTGGGATAATCTCAATTACGGCTGGCAGCGGTGGGTGCTTGGCTATCAGGGGCAAGAGCAGTTGCGGGTGCTGAATCGCTGGTTCTCCGGCCTGGAGGCTCCGGCGTTCATCGTGGGTCTGTGCGTGTTTATGGGGTTGATCGCGTTATGGGTGTTCAAACCCTGGCAGCGCGAAAGTGATTCGCAACTTCGCCTGTTCGGCGCGTTCGAAAGACTGCTGGCACGTCATGGCCTGCGGCGTTTGCCGGGGGAGGGCGCCGAGGAGTTCTCGCGTCGTGCTGCGCTGGTATTGCCGGGGCATGCCGACGCAATTGTCGCCTTCGCCCTAGAGTTTCAGGCTCAGCGTTATGCGGGTAGCTCGTCTTCACCGGCCGAACTGCGGCGGCGTTTGAAGCAATTACGGCGTCGTTTGCCATGGCGTTTATCGCCAGTCAAAGAAACCCACGATTCACGATAAGGATGAGTTCATGTCATCGATGGTTGACCATCTGGTCGCACAAGTCCTGGGCCTGCACGTCAAGTTGCTGGCTTGTCAGGCGCGCCTCGCCGCATCCACCGACCCCGAGGCGTTGCACGACCTGCGCACTACGGTCCGGCGTCTGCGCAGCCTGTTGCGTCCGCTTCGCGGCGTATCAGGTGTCGAGCAACTGGAAGCGGCAGCCAAGGCGGTAGGGGAGTTGACCACGCCGCTGCGGGACATGGAAGTACTTGCCGCACACTTGGCCGAGCAAGGCCTGGCCGATGCTGCGTCCGTGCGCATCAATAAGGTCAGCAAAGCTTACGGGCAGGTTGCGACATCGGCTGAGCTCGCTCGACTGTTCAGCACCCTGGACCAGTTTCCGGGATTTTTGCGGGTGCAACAACGTCAGCAATTGCTGCGAGGCCTGCGCAAGACCATCGAGAAAGGCATGGACAAGCAGTGGAAAAAACTTCGCGAAGCCATCGCCGATCCGGCTCATGACCGGCATCGTCTGCGCTTGTTGATCAAACGCGTGCGCTACGCCGCGGACGCTTATCCCGAGTTGAGTCATCAGCCAAAGAAAATGCAATCGCGTCTGAAGGCCGCTCAAGGTGCGCTGGGCGATTGGCATGATCATCTGCAGTGGCTGGCTCAGGCCGGACAGGAGCGCGATCTGGCACCTTGCATCGCCGCCTGGCAAACCGGCATCGTACGCGCCGAGAAGAAGGCTGACGTTGCGCTGCTGCGTTTGAGCAAGACCTGCTTCGGTTGAAATCGCTTTAAGGTATTGGCTGCCGTTAAACACATTTCAACTGTCTGATTTGGAATGCTTTGCTACCTGTAGGAGCGCGCTTGCCCGCGATTGCGTCGGCATAGGCAATATATTAATC
>NZ_JAGTPI010000010.1:0-136070 GCF_021147825.1 Pseudomonas quasicaspiana | reverse complement strand
GTTAGCCGCACCGGGCCATGGATGGCCCATTGCGGCGGCCCACGGTTCAGGATCTGCGGGCGGGTACACCGAGCGACAGCGAGGTGCCGAGTGGTGGGGCAAGAGCGTTTTGCTTACTTTTGCGCTTTCAAAAGTGAGGCGCTGTAAAAGCGCAACCAATAGAAGTCGTTAACGCGGAAACGGATATACACACAAAAATCACCTCCCTATTACCGCTGCCTCCGAGAAGGCAATAAAAGCATCGTGCAACCTGCACGTAATTGGGTTTCCGTTATCCGGACTTCTATGGTATAAAATGCGCCGCTTTCCGGGGTAAGCCCCGCAAGCACTAACCCACACACGTGTCGACACGATGACCTGGGTGCCTTCGGCTCGAAGCCGCTGGTTGGTCATTGGGATACGTGGAGGCCTAACCCGACTTATCAAGGAACTATCATGTCCCAAGTCAACATGCGCGATATGCTGAAGGCCGGTGTGCACTTCGGTCACCAGACCCGTTACTGGAACCCGAAAATGGGTAAATACATTTTCGGCGCGCGTAACAAGATTCACATTATCAACCTTGAAAAAACCCTGCCTATGTTCAACGAAGCTCTGTCTTTCGTTGAGAAGCTGGCTTCGGGCAAAAACAAGATTCTGTTCGTCGGCACCAAGCGTTCCGCTGGCAAGATCGTTGCTGAAGAAGCAGCACGTTGCGGTTCGCCGTACGTCGATCACCGCTGGTTGGGCGGCATGCTGACCAACTTCAAAACCATCCGTCAGTCCATCAAGCGTCTGCGTGACCTTGAAATCCAGGCTGAAGACGGTACTTTCGCCAAGCTGACCAAGAAAGAGGCGCTGATGCGCACTCGCGATCTGGAAAAGCTGGATCGTAGCCTGGGTGGTATCAAGGACATGGGCGGTCTGCCAGACGCACTGTTCGTTATCGACGTTGATCACGAGCGCATCGCGATCACCGAAGCCAACAAGCTGGGCATCCCGGTTATCGGCGTAGTCGATACCAACAGCAGCCCGGAAGGCGTTGACTACATCATCCCAGGCAACGATGACGCAATCCGCGCTATCCAGCTGTACATGGGTTCGATGGCTGATGCTGTAATCCGCGGTCGCAACAACGTTGCTGGCGGCACCGACGTTTTCGTCGAAGAAGCTCCAGCAGCTGCAGTTGAAGGCTGAGTAATTAACGCCTAGCGTTTACTCAGTACGCAAAAAGGGGGCTTGGCCCCCTTTTTGCCACCTCGAGAACCATGTGTTGGCGTTGTCATGACTTTCTTGTCATGTGCGGCATGCCACCATGGGTTTCAAGAATTTGAACGCCCGTTCAGGCGGGTGGAATGGTTAAAGACCTGTCCAAGAGGATTTTGAAATGGCAGAGATTACTGCAGCGTTGGTTAAAGAACTGCGCGAGCGCACCGGCGAAGGCATGATGGATTGCAAAAAGGCCTTGACCAAGGCTGGCGGCGACATCGAAAAAGCCATTGATGACATGCGTGCTTCGGGCGCTATCAAGGCTGCCAAGAAAGCAGGCAACGTCGCTGCTGAAGGTGCTATCGCTGTCAAGGTTGCTGAAGATGGCAAGCGCGCTACCATCATCGAAGTCAACTCCCAGACCGACTTCCTGGCCCTGCAAGACGACTTCAAGAACTTCGTCACCAGCAGCCTGGAAAAAGCGTTCGCTGACAAACTGACCGACGCAGCTCCGCTGATCGAAGCTCAGGAAGTCGAGCGTACTGCTCTGGTTGCCAAAGTTGGCGAGAACGTGAACATCCGTCGTCTGGCGAGCATCGAAGGTGACGTGGTCAACGCTTACCTGCACGGCAACAAGATTGGTGTTGTCGTTGTCCTGAAAGGCGGCGACGCTGAACTGGCCAAAGACATCGCTATGCACGTAGCGGCCAGCAACCCTGAGTTCCTGCTGCCTTCGGAAGTTTCTGCCGAAGCGATCGAGCGCGAGAAGGGCGTCTTCCTGCAACTGAACGAAGACAAGATCAAAGGCAAGCCAGCCGAAATCGTTGAGAAAATGGTTGCCGGTCGTATCACCAAGTTCCTGGCTGAAGCCAGCCTTGTTGAGCAGGCTTTCGTCAAGAATCCGGAAGTCAAGGTTGGCGAGCTGGCCAAGAAAGCCGGTGCTGAAATCGTTTCCTTCACCTACTTCAAAGTGGGCGAAGGCATCGACAAGCCAGTCGACAACTTCGCTGAAGAAGTCGCTGCGCAAGTAGCTGCAAGCAAGAAGTAAGACGGTTCACTGACTGTCGTACCCAAGAGGCTGCCCGCTTACGCGCGCAGCCTCTTTGTCAAAAAGGAAAAGGTGTTTGTTTTCCTTGGAGAAGTGGCTTACAAGGCTGCATTCTTCTGACGCTGTCGCAGCGTCAAGCTAGAGTTAGCGCAGGCTTAAAGTGCCCGCACAGATTTTTTTCAGAAAACGCCGCAGGAGAGATTCGCAATGGCTCAGCAGGGCAGTGGTTATCAGGCTCGCTATAAACGCATTCTACTCAAGCTTAGCGGCGAGGCCCTGATGGGCTCCGAAGAGTTCGGAATCGATCCAAAAGTACTGGATCGCATGGCGCTTGAAGTCGGCCAGCTTGTTGGCATAGGTGTCCAGGTCGGACTGGTTATCGGCGGTGGCAACCTGTTCCGTGGTGCCGCACTCAGTGCTGCTGGAATGGACCGTGTCACGGGCGATCACATGGGCATGCTGGCCACTGTGATGAATGCCCTGGCAATGCGTGATGCGCTGGAGCGCGCCAACATTTCTGCCATCGTGATGTCTGCCATTTCGATGGTTGGTGTGACCGATCATTACGATCGCCGCAAAGCCATGCGTCACCTGAGTTCAAAAGAAGTCGTGATTTTCGCGGCAGGTACTGGCAATCCGTTCTTCACCACCGATTCGGCTGCTTGCTTGCGGGCCATCGAAATCGACGCTGACGTTGTCCTCAAGGCAACCAAGGTGGATGGTGTGTACACCGCAGACCCATTCAAAGACCCGCATGCAGAGAAGTTCGATCATCTGACTTACGATGAAGTGCTGGATCGCAAGCTGGGCGTGATGGATCTGACGGCAATCTGTCTGTGCCGCGATCACAAGATGCCACTCCGTGTTTTTAATATGAACAAGCCCGGCGCCCTGCTGAACATCGTACATGGCGGCGCTGAAGGAACCCTGATCGAGGAAGGCGCACAATGATCAACGAAATCAAGAAAGACGCTCAAGAGCGCATGCAGAAATCCCTGGAATCCTTGAGCCATGCATTTGGCCAGATTCGTACCGGCAAGGCTCACCCAAGTATTCTGGGCAGTGTGATGGTGCCTTACTACGGCGCTGATACCCCTTTGAGTGGCGTTGCCAACGTGACTGTCAAAGACTCCCGCACCCTGCAGGTTGTTGCCTTTGAGCGCAACATGCTGGCGGCTGTCGACAAGGCAATCCAGAGCGCTGGTTTGAACCTTAATCCGACCAACCTCGGTGAGTTGCTGCTGATTTCCATGCCGGCGCTGACCGAAGAGACTCGTAAGGGCTTCACCAAGCAGGCCCGCAGTGCGGCTGAAGATGCTCGTGTCGCGGTGCGTAATATCCGCCGTGATGCATTGAGTGATCTGAAGAAACTGGTCAAGGACAAAGAAATCAGCGAAGACGAAGAGCGTCGTGCCGCTGCAGATATCCAGAAACTGACCGACAAGGCAGAGGCTGACATCGATTCGGCCACCAAGGCAAAAGAAGCAGACCTGATGGCCGTATAAGGTTCGGGGCGCTTTCATGGAAAAGACAAAATCGACCGCGCCGTCATCGGTGCCGCGTCATGTCGCGATCATCATGGATGGTAATAACCGCTGGGCGAAGAAGCGCCTGTTGCCCGGTGTTGCCGGGCATAAAGCGGGCGTGGATGCGGTTCGCGCGGTCATTGAGGTGTGTGCTGAGGCCAAGGTCGAGGTGCTCACACTTTTTGCGTTTTCCAGTGAAAACTGGCAGCGGCCAGCCGAAGAAGTCGGGGCGTTGATGGAGCTTTTTTTCACGGCCTTACGCCGTGAAACCAAGCGCCTGAACGAAAACGAGATCAGTTTGCGCATCATTGGTGATCGATCCCGTTTTCATCCCGAGCTTCAAGCGGCCATGCGAGAAGCTGAAAACCGCACTGCCGGAAACGATCGGTTTGTCCTGCAGATCGCCGCCAACTATGGTGGTCAGTGGGACATTGCCCAGGCTGCACAGCGACTCGCGCGCGAAGTGCAGGCAGGGCATCTGCGTCCGGATGACATTACGCCTGAATTGCTGCAAACCTGTCTGGCGACCGGTGATTTGCCGTTGCCGGATTTGTGTATTCGTACGGGTGGCGAACACCGCATCAGTAACTTCCTGCTTTGGCAGCTTGCGTATGCCGAGCTGTACTTCTCCGACCTGTTCTGGCCGGACTTCAAACACGATGCCATGCGCGCTGCGCTGGCCGATTTCGCTTCGCGTCAGCGTCGCTTCGGTAAAACGAGCGAGCAGATCGAAGCTGGAGCCCGGGTTTAATGCTCAAACAACGGATTATCACTGCACTTATTCTGCTGCCGATTGCGCTTTGCGGATTTTTCCTGCTTTCCGGGGCCAGCTTCGCTCTGTTCATCGGCGTGGTGGTAACCCTTGGTGCTTGGGAATGGGCGCGTCTCGCTGGTTTCCCCGCTCAGTCAGCGCGCATCGCTTATGCCGCAGCTGTGGCGGCGCTATCGTTTCTTCTCTATCTCATGCCGGGGCTTGCTCCCTGGATTCTGATAGCGGCGGTTATATGGTGGGCGCTGGCAACCTGGCTGGTACTGACCTACCCGGAATCCAGTCGGCACTGGTCCAGTGCGATCTGCAAGCTGGCTATCGGTCTGGTGATCCTGCTGCCTGCATGGCAGGGGTTGGTACTGATCAAGCAATGGCCGCTGGGTAACTGGTTGATTCTGTCGGTCATGGTGCTGGTCTGGGGGGCGGATATAGGTGCCTATTTCTCTGGCAAGGCTTTTGGCAAGCGCAAGCTGGCGCCGAAAGTCAGCCCGGGTAAAAGCTGGGAGGGAGTGTACGGTGGTTTGCTGACCTGCTTGCTGATCACTGTCGTTGTCGGTGTTGTTCGCGACTGGTCCGCTTCACAGTTCGTGTTTGGCTTGCTGGGTGCCGCGATTGTCGTGTTCATTTCTGTGGTGGGTGATCTGACTGAAAGCATGTTCAAGCGCCAGTCAGGTATCAAGGACAGCAGCAATCTGCTGCCTGGCCATGGCGGAGTGCTTGATCGTATCGACAGTCTGACGGCTGCTATTCCGGTTTTTGCAGTGCTGCTGTGGGCTGCTGATTGGGGCGTGCTGTGAGTCGTCCTCAACAGGTTACCGTTTTAGGCGCTACCGGCTCGGTCGGTTTGAGTACGCTGGACGTCATTGCTCGTCATCCTGATCTCTATCAGGTATTTGCGTTGACTGGCTTTACCCGGCAGCGCGAGTTGTTGGCACTGTGCATCAAGCACACGCCGCGCTTTGCTGTGCTGCCGACCCAGGAGTCTGCGCGCAAATTGCAGGACGATCTGGCCGCAGCAGGTCTTGATACCCGAGTGCTGGTAGGGGAGAGGGGGCTTTGTGAAGTTGCCGCCCACCCGCAGGTTGATACCGTGCTGGCCGCGATTGTCGGAGCTGCTGGACTGCGGCCTACCTTGGCGGCTGTCGAGGCAGGCAAGAAAATTCTGCTGGCGAACAAGGAAGCGCTGGTCATGTCCGGCGCGCTGTTCATGCAGGCGGTTCGTCAAAGTGGCGCGGTTCTGCTGCCTATCGATAGCGAACACAACGCGATTTTCCAGTGTCTGCCGCTTGATTACGCGCGCGGGCTGGCGCCGGTGGGTGTGCGACGCATTTTGCTGACTGCGTCGGGCGGTCCGTTTCGCGAGACACCGTTGAGCGAATTGAACGATGTATCTCCTGAGCAAGCCTGCGCTCATCCCAACTGGTCGATGGGGCGCAAGATTTCAGTGGACTCTGCCAGCATGATCAACAAAGGTCTCGAGCTTATTGAGGCTTGCTGGCTATTCGATGCACGGCCGGATCAGATTGAAGTGGTGATTCATCCGCAGAGCGTCATTCATTCGATGGTCGACTATGTGGATGGGTCGGTGCTTGCCCAATTGGGCAATCCGGACATGCGTACGCCGATTGCTCATGCGCTGGCCTGGCCGCAGCGTATTGATTCGGGTGTGGCACCTCTGGATCTGTTCAGCATCGCACGTCTGGACTTTCAGGCACCTGACGAACAGCGCTTCCCGTGTCTGCGTCTGGCGCGGCAAGCTGCCGAGGCTGGCAACAGCGCCCCGGCCACGCTGAACGCAGTAAACGAAGTAGCTGTAGCTGCATTTCTCGATCGGCGCATCCGTTATCCGGAAATCGCGGGTATGATCGACGATGTTTTGAATCTTGAACCCGTTGTGCCGCTTCCTGATCTGGAAGCTGTATTCAGTGCGGATTCAAAAGCGCGCGTTCTGGCCGAGCAATGGCTCAGTCGCAACGGGCGTTAATCGCAGACGCTAGACGGTACTGGCTCGGGGCTTGACCCAGACGGTACCCGGAGAAAGTTGATGAGCGCGCTCTATATGATTGTCGGCACCCTGATTGCGCTGGGTGTGCTGGTTACCTTTCACGAATACGGCCACTTCTGGGTCGCACGGCGTTGTGGCGTCAAGGTTTTACGCTTTTCGGTCGGCTTCGGCACTCCACTGGTTCGTTGGCATGACCGGCAGGGCACCGAATTCGTAATCGCAGCCATCCCGTTGGGTGGCTACGTAAAAATGCTCGATGAGCGTGAAGGTGACGTTCCTCCCGAGCTGGCTGATCAGTCGTTCAATCGCAAGTCGGTTTATCAGCGCATTGCCATCGTCAGCGCTGGCCCGATTGCGAACTTTCTTCTGGCAATTGTTTTTTTCTGGATCCTGGCCATGCTGGGCACCCAGCAGGTACGCCCGGTTATCGGTGCAGTCGAGGCTGGCAGTATTGCGCAACAGGCAGGGCTGAGTGCCGGTCAGGAAATTGTTTCTGTTGATGGCGAGGCGACTGCAGGCTGGTCAGCTGTGAATCTGCAGCTGGTGCGCCGGCTGGGTGAAAGCGGTACGGTCGCTCTCAAAGTGCGCGAGCCTGACGCGACGGTCGATACCGCTCACAGTCTGGCGCTGGATAACTGGCTGAAGGGGGCTGAAGAGCCTGACCCGATCAAGTCGCTGGGCATTCGTCCATGGCGTCCGGCACTGCCGCCGGTTCTGGCCGAGCTGGATCCGAAAGGTCCTGCTCAGGCAGCTGGGCTGAAAACCGGTGACAGGCTGGTTGCTCTGGATGGTCGTCCGGTAGAAGAGTGGCAGCAAGTGGTTGATTGGGTGCGCGAGCGCCCTGATGCGAAAATTTCCCTGCGTGTTGAGCGTGAAGGTGCACAACTTGATGTGCCGCTGACACTCGCGGCACGGGGTGAAGGCGAGGCTTCGAGCGGTTATCTGGGGGCTGGCGTCAAAGGTATCGACTGGCCTCCGGAGATGCTGCGCGAAGTCAGTTATGGTCCCCTGGCCGCTGTGGCCGTGGGCGCCAGCCGTACGTGGACCATGAGCGTATTGACGCTCGATTCACTCAGGAAAATGTTGTTCGGCGAGCTCTCGGTAAAAAACTTGAGTGGACCGATAACCATTGCTAAAGTGGCGGGCGCTTCGGCCCAGTCGGGCATAGGTGATTTCCTGAATTTCCTCGCTTATCTGAGCATAAGCCTGGGAGTCTTGAATTTGCTGCCTATTCCAGTGCTGGACGGGGGACATTTGTTGTTCTATCTGATTGAGTGGGCACGTGGTCGCCCCCTTTCAGAAAGGGTTCAAGGTTGGGGGATTCAGATTGGTATCAGTCTGGTGGTGGGCGTCATGTTGCTCGCACTGGTCAACGATCTGGGTCGACTGTAAAGCTTAGCTTTGCTGAGTTGCGAATCTGCCGCATTTTGCGGCAGTTTGTTTATTGCCAGTTGGAATAAGAAAGGACTTCATGAAACGTCTGCTGCTAACTGCGGTTCTTGCCGTACTGATGATTGCCGAAGTTCACGCCGAGTCCTTCACTATCTCCGATATCCGTGTCAATGGCCTGCAGCGGGTATCCGCGGGCAGTGTATTTGGTGCGTTGCCGCTGAACGTTGGCGAGCAAGCGGATGATGGTCGTCTGGTGGATGCCACTCGCGCACTGTTTAAAACCGGATTCTTCCAGGATATCCAGTTGGGTCGTGATGGCAATGTGCTGGTTATTACCGTCGTCGAGCGTCCATCTGTCGCGAGTATCGAAATCGAAGGCAACAAGGCCATCTCCACTGAAGACCTGATGAAGGGTCTGAAACAGTCGGGTCTGGCTGAAGGCGAAATCTTCCAGCGGGCAACTCTTGAAGGTGTGCGTAACGAACTGCAGCGCCAGTATGTTGCTCAGGGCCGCTATTCGGCGGAAGTTGCGACTGAGGTCGTTGCTCAGCCACGCAACCGGGTTGGCCTGAAGATCAACATCAATGAAGGCACGGTCGCGTCCATCCAGCACATCAACGTGGTGGGTAACAGTGTCTTCCCTGATGAAGACCTGATCGACCTGTTCGAACTCAAGACCACCAACTGGCTTTCTTTCTTCAAGAACGACGACAAGTACGCCCGGGAAAAACTTTCCGGCGACCTCGAGCGTCTGCGTTCCTACTACCTCGATCGCGGCTATATCAACATGGATATCGCCTCGACTCAGGTTTCGATCACGCCTGACAAGAAAAACGTTTTCATCACGGTCAATGTCAACGAAGGCCAGAAGTACAGCGTCAAGTCGGTCAAGTTGAGCGGTGACCTCAAGGTTCCGGAAGATCAGGTCAAGTCCTTGCTGCTGGTCAAGCCAGGTCAGGTGTTCTCGCGCAAGGTCATGACCACGACTTCCGAACTGATCACCCGCCGTCTGGGTAACGAAGGCTATACCTTCGCGAACGTCAACGGCGTGCCGACACCTAACGACGAAGATCATACTGTCGACATCACTTTCGTGGTTGATCCAGGCAAGCGTGCTTATGTAAACCGCATCAACTTCCGTGGTAACACCAAGTCTGCCGACGAAGTGCTGCGCCGTGAAATGCGTCAGATGGAAGGCGGCTGGGCTTCGACCTACCTGATCGACCAGTCCAAGACTCGTCTGGACCGTCTGGGCTTCTTTAAAGAAGTGAACGTCGAGACACCTGCCGTACCGGGTACTGACGATCAGGTTGACGTCAACTATGCGGTAGAAGAGCAGGCATCCGGTTCGATCACCGCCAGCGTTGGCTTCGCACAGAGCGCAGGTTTGATCCTCGGTGGTTCGATCAGTCAGAACAACTTCCTCGGTACCGGTAACAAGGTCAGCATCGGCCTGACGCGCAGCGAATACCAGAGCCGTTACAACTTCAGCTACGTCGATCCGTACTGGACCGCTGATGGTGTGAGCCTGGGTTACAACGCGTTCTACCGAACCACCGACTACGATGACCTCGATGTCGATGTTGCAAGCTATGCGGTAGATAGCCTGGGTGCTGGTATCAGCATGGGCTACCCGATCAACGAGACCTCTCGTCTGACTTACGGTCTGACGGTTCAGCAGGACGAAATCAAGACCGGTACCTACACCGTCGACGAAATCTTCGACTTCGTGGACAAGGAAGGCGACAAGTACCTGAACTTCAAGGGCTCGATCGGCTGGTCCGAATCCACCCTGAACAAAGGTGTGCTGGCGACTCGCGGTCACTCGCAAAGCCTGACACTGGAAACCACGTTGCCGGGTAGCGACCTGTCGTTCTACAAACTGGACTATCGCGCTCAGTACTTCCATCCGATCACCGACAACTACACCTTGCGTCTGCACACGGAACTGGGTTACGGCGACGGCTACGGTTCGACTTCAGGTCTGCCGTTCTATGAAAACTACTATGCCGGTGGCTTCAACTCGGTTCGTGGTTTCAAGGACAGCACTCTTGGCCCGCGCAGTACGCCTAGCAGTGGTACTCGTCCAGGGACTCGAGTTGACCCGGATCAGGATCCGCTTCCGTTCGGTGGCAACATTCTGGTTCAAGGTGGGGTAGAGGTTATGTTCCCTCTGCCGTTCATCAAGGATCAACGTTCCCTGCGTACCTCTCTGTTCTGGGACGTAGGTAACGTGTTTGACTCGAACTGCGACTCCAATCGCACCCGTAATGGTCAGAAGGTTGAATGCAACGACGTTGACTTTTCCGGTATGGCCAGCTCCGTTGGTGTAGGCGTGACGTGGGTTACCGCGCTCGGTCCATTGAGCTTCGCTTTGGCGATGCCGATCAAGAAACCGGATGACGATTCTGAAACCCAGGTTTTCCAATTTTCCCTTGGTCAGACTTTCTAAGCGTCTGACTTTAGATAACGACAGCGAATTCTGTAGGAGTACATCGTGCGTAAGTTGACTCAATTGGTACTGTTGGCAACCGTTCTCGCAGCAGGCCCGGCTTTTGCCGACATGAAAATTGCCGTTCTGAACTATCAGATGGCTTTGCTGGAATCTGATGCGGCCAAGAAATATGCCGTTGATGCAGAGAAGAAGTTCGGTCCGCAACTGACCAAGCTGAAAACTCTGGAAAGCAGCGCGAAGGGCATTCAGGATCGTCTGGTGAGCGGTGGCGACAAAATGGCCCAGCCTGAGCGCGAGCGTCTTGAGCTTGAATTCAAGCAGAAAGCCCGTGACTTCCAGTTCCAGTCCAAGGAACTGAACGAAGCCAAGGCCGTTGCTGACCGTGAAATGCTCAAGCAACTGAAGCCAAAACTGGATCAGGCTGTTGAAGAAGTGATCAAGAAAGGTGCATTTGATCTGGTCTTCGAGCGCGGTGCAGTGATTGACGTCAAGCCACAGTATGACGTTACTCGCCAGGTCATCGAGCGCATGAACCAGCTGAAGTAACCTATGACCGCGACTATCAAACTCGGTCAATTGGCCGAGTTCCTCGGGGCCACGCTACGTGGCGCCGAGGATAAAGAAATTACCGGGCTGGCCACTTTGCAAGAGGCCGGTCCAGGTCAGGTCAGTTTCCTGGCAAATCCGCAATACCGTAAATTCCTCGTTGATACTCAAGCCTCGGCATTGCTCTTGAAGCCTGCCGATGCTGATTCGTATGCTGGCGATGCGTTGCTTGTGCCGGATCCCTATCTGGCCTACGCACGTATTTCCCATCTGTTCGATCCGAAGCCGAAGGCTGTCGCCGGAGTTCATCCGACGGCAGTCATCGCTGATGATGCGCAGATTGATCCTGCTGCGAGCATCGGCGCGTTTGCTGTGGTTGAGAGCGGGGCGCGTATTGCTGCTGGCGTTACCGTGGGGGCTCAGTGTTTCATTGGTGCCCGTTGCGAAATCGGCGAAGGCGGTTGGCTCGCTCCACGAGTTACGCTCTATCACGATGTACGCATCGGCAAGCGTGTGGTCATTCAGTCAGGTGCTGTCCTGGGAGGCGAGGGTTTCGGTTTCGCCAACGAGAAGGGTATCTGGCAGAAGATTGCCCAGATTGGCGGTGTACTGATCGGTGATGATGTGGAAATTGGCGTAAATACCGCCATTGACCGCGGTGCATTGGCCGATACCCGAATTGGCAATGGTGTGAAGCTGGATAACCAGATTCAGATCGCTCACAACGTGCAGATCGGTGATCACACTGCCATGGCCGCTTGTGTGGGTATCTCCGGCAGTACCAAAATCGGCAAGCACTGCATGCTGGCCGGTGGCGTTGGGCTGGTAGGCCATATCGACATTTGTGACGGTGTTTTCATCACCGGCATGACGATGGTGACCCACTCCATTACCGAGCCGGGTTCTTATTCGTCTGGTACGGCGATGCAGCCTGCGGGCGAATGGCGCAAAAGCGCTGCACGTATTCGCAAGCTCGACGACATGGCACGTCGACTGCAAAAGCTGGAAAAGATTGTTGAGGGAGTGACCTCAGGCGTTAATGCTTCATCAGATGGCTGATACTTTTTTCATATCAAGCGTGCACTGCCGATAAATTGCTTCCTTGATTTGCAGAGGAGTGCAGCGCAATTGCCGCGCACTCCCAATCTTGACTACAGGCTTCCCCTCGAAATGATGGACATCAACGAAATTCGTGAATACCTGCCGCACCGCTACCCGTTCCTGTTGGTAGACCGCGTAGTGGAGCTCGATGTCGAGAGCAAAAGTATTCGCGCTTATAAAAACGTCAGCATCAATGAGCCGTTCTTCAACGGCCATTTTCCGGCGCATCCAATCATGCCGGGTGTATTGATCATTGAGGCAATGGCTCAGGCTGCCGGTATCCTTGGTTTCAAAATGCTGGGCGCCAAGCCTGCCGATGGCACGCTGTATTATTTCGTGGGATCGGACAAATTGCGTTTCCGCCAGCCAGTGCTGCCGGGCGACCAGTTGATTCTTGAAGCGAAGTTCCTCAGCTGCAAGCGTCAGATCTGGAAGTTTGAGTGCAGCGCCTCGGTGGATGGCAAGCCTGTTTGCTCCGCAGAAATCATCTGTGCGGAACGTAAACTATGAGTTTAATTGACCCTCGCGCAATCATCGATCCGACAGCCATTCTGGCTGACAATGTGGAGGTCGGCCCTTGGTCGATCATCGGAGCTGGTGTGGAAATTGGCGAGGGTACAGTGGTTGGGCCTCACGTGATTTTGCGTGGCCCGACCCGGATCGGTAAGCACAATCGCATTTACCAGTTTTCATCGGTTGGCGAGGACACGCCCGATCTCAAGTACAAAGGTGAAGAGACGCGTCTGGTCATTGGCGATCACAACGTGATTCGCGAGGGCGTGACGATTCATCGCGGCACCATCCAGGACCGTGCTGAAACGACGATTGGCGACCACAACCTGATCATGGCCTATGCACACATCGGTCATGACAGTGTTATCGGCAATAACTGCATTCTGGTCAACAACACTGCGTTGGCGGGTCATGTGCACGTTGCGGATTGGGCGATCCTTTCCGGTTTCACCCTTGTCCATCAGTACTGCCACATTGGCGCCCATAGTTTTTCCGGCATGGGTACCGCCATTGGCAAGGACGTTCCTGCGTTTGTTACCGTATTTGGTAACCCTGCCGAAGCCCGGAGCATGAACTTCGAGGGCATGCGTCGTCGCGGCTTCAGTGAAGAGGCTATTCACGCGTTGCGCCGCGCCTACAAAGTAGTTTATCGCCAGGGGCTGACGGTTGATCAGGCCATCGCCGAGCTGGCTGAGCCTGCTGCCCTGTTTCCGGAGGTTGCGGTGTTCCTTGAGTCCATCCAGACTTCGACCCGCGGCATCACCCGCTAATCATGTCCAGCGTATTGCGTGTCGCTTTAGTCGCTGGCGAGGCGTCCGGGGACATTCTCGGATCCGGTCTTATGCGTGCCATCAAGGCGCGCCATCCTCAGGTTGAGTTCATCGGAGTAGGCGGCCCGCTGATGGAAGCCGAAGGTATGGCCTCCTATTTCCCGATGGAACGTCTTTCGGTCATGGGGCTGGTTGAGGTGTTGGGTCGTTTGCGCGAGTTGTTGGCTAAACGCAAGGCGCTGATTCAGACCCTCATCGATCAAAAGCCAGATGTTTTTATTGGCATCGATGCACCGGATTTCACCCTCAATATCGAGCTTCAACTGCGTCGTGCCGGCATCAATACGGTGCACTACGTCAGCCCGTCGGTGTGGGCGTGGCGGCAGAAGCGCGTCCTCAAGATTCGCGAAGGCTGCGATCTGATGCTGACGTTGCTGCCCTTCGAGGCACGCTTCTATGAAGAAAAAGGCGTGCCGGTCAAGTTTGTCGGGCATCCGTTGGCTGACACTATCCCGCTGCAGGCGGATCAAGCTGCTGCTCGTGCCGAACTAGGGTTTGGTGATGGTCCGGTTATTGCGTTGATGCCTGGAAGTCGTGGTGGTGAAGTCGGGCGTCTGGGCAGTTTGTTCTTCGACGCTGCCGAGCGTCTGCTGGCGGTGCGCCCCGAGGTGAGATTTGTCTTGCCGTGCGCGAGCCCCCAGCGTCGCCTGCAGAT
Organism: Pseudomonas quasicaspiana; assembly: GCF_021147825.1. Lineage (NCBI taxonomy): Bacteria > Pseudomonadati > Pseudomonadota > Gammaproteobacteria > Pseudomonadales > Pseudomonadaceae > Pseudomonas > Pseudomonas quasicaspiana. The sequence goes on along the minus strand of NZ_JAGTPI010000010.1, from coordinate 122,042 downwards.
CGAGCAATTGTTGCAGGGTCGCGATTTACCGGTGTCGTTGCTCGACGGTCGCTCTCATGTAGCGCTGGCCGCCTGCGATGCGGTATTGATTGCGTCGGGCACGGCGACTCTGGAAGCACTGCTGTACAAGCGCCCCATGGTGGTTGCCTATCGCATGGCGCCGCTTACTTTTTGGATACTCAAGCGTCTGGTGAAAAGCCCCTACGTCTCGCTACCCAATCTTCTCGCTCAGCGCCTGTTGGTGCCTGAGCTGTTGCAGGATGAAGCCACTCCTGATGCGTTGGTGCAGCAATTGCTGCCGCTTCTGGATGATGGTCTGGTGCAGACTGCGGGTTTTGACGAAATACACCGGACCTTGCGTCGCGATGCATCCAATCAGGCCGCCGAAGCGGTGTTGAACCTGATTGGTCATTCGCCTTCACTGTGAGTTCGCGTTCAATGCAAATGGGTCTGGATTTCAATCTGGTAGAAGAACTGGTTGCCGGCGTTGATGAGGTGGGTCGCGGTCCGCTTTGTGGTGCTGTGGTGACTGCCGCGGTTATTCTCGATCCGCGTCGCCCGATTCTGGGGCTTAACGATTCGAAGAAGCTGACAGAGGCCAGGCGCGAATTGCTGTTTGATGAAATTTGCGAGAAAGCACTGTCCTGGCATATTGCCCGGGCAGAAGTCGAAGAAATCGATGAGTTGAACATTCTGCATGCCACCATGCTGGCCATGAAGCGTGCTGTTGAAGGCCTGATGATTACGCCGAAACTGGCTTTGATTGACGGTAATCGTTGCCCGCAGTTGTCGGTGCCCAGTGCGCCGGTGGTTCAGGGCGACTCCAAGGTTCCGGCGATCGCCGCTGCGTCTATTCTGGCCAAGGTCAGCCGTGACCGTGAGATGGCTGCCATGGAACTCAAGTATCCCGGTTACGGGATCGGCGGGCACAAGGGTTATCCAACACCTGTGCATCTCGAAGCTCTTGCGCGTCTCGGACCGACGCCGATTCACAGGCGCTCTTTCGGGCCGGTGCGTGCTGCTTATGCTGCGCGGGATGCAATGATCCAGTCGACGATGTCTTCATCGTCGATTTTCCCATTGAACTGACAGTGGGCTGATGTTTTGCCAAAGGCCCGGTACAATCCGGGCCTTCGTTTTTGTTCTAGCGCTATAGGATCTCCATGCCGGCTTCTTTCGTTCATCTACGCCTGCACACCGAATATTCGCTGGTCGATGGCCTGGTACGGGTCAAACCGCTGGTCAAAACCCTCGCAGCCATGAATATGCCTGCCGTTGCGGTGACTGATCAGAACAACCTGTGCTCGCTGGTCAAGTTCTACAAGGCGGCAATGGGCGCGGGGATCAAGCCTATCTGCGGTGCAGACCTGTGGCTGTCGAACAAGGACGAAGATGCCGCGTTGAGTCGCATCAGCCTGCTGGTCATGAATGCCAAGGGCTACCGCAATCTGACTGAACTGATTTCCCGTGGCTTCATTGATGGTCAGCGCAACGGCCAGATCATCATTGAGCGCGAGTGGGTGGCCGAAGCCAACGAAGGCCTGATCGCGCTGTCAGCGGCGAAAGAGGGCGAGATCGGTATGGCGTTGCTGGGTAATAACCCCTCAGATGCCGATCAGCTGTTGAGCGAATGGATGGCGGTATTTCCTGATCGTTTCTATGTCGAAGTGCAGCGCACCAATCGCCCCAATGACGAAGAGCATCTGCACGCCGCGGTAGCCCTGGCCGACCGCCACGGTGCGCCGCTGGTGGCGACCAACGATGTGCGATTCATCAAGCAGGAAGATTTCGAAGCGCATGAAACCCGTGTCTGCATCGGTGAAGGGCGTGCGCTGGATGACCCGCGTCGTTCGCACAATTACAGCGACCAGCAGTACCTGAAAAGCGCCGAGGAAATGGCCGAGCTGTTCAGCGATCTGCCTGAAGCGCTGGAAAACTCGGTGGAAATCGCCAAGCGCTGCAACATCGATGTGAAGCTGGGTACTCACTTCCTGCCTGACTACCCGATTCCTGATGGCATGACCATCGACGAGTATTTCCGCAAGGTTTCGTTTGAAGGGCTTGAAGAGCGCCTCGCGGTACTTTGGCCTAAAGAGACGACGCCGGACTATGAAGCCAAGCGTCAGGTGTATGTCGACCGGTTGAATTTCGAGCTGGATATCATTATCCAGATGGGCTTTCCCGGCTACTTCCTGATCGTTATGGACTTTATTCAGTGGGCCAAGAGCAACGGCGTACCGGTAGGTCCCGGCCGGGGATCGGGTGCCGGGTCGCTGGTGGCCTATGTGCAGAAGATTACCGACCTTGATCCTCTCGAATATGACCTGCTGTTCGAACGCTTCCTGAATCCGGAGCGGGTATCCATGCCTGACTTCGACGTCGACTTCTGCATGGATGGCCGGGACCGCGTGATTGATTACGTGGCCGAGAAGTATGGCCGTAATGCTGTAAGCCAGATCATCACCTTCGGTTCCATGGCCGCCAAGGCGGTGGTGCGGGACGTGGCGCGGGTCCAGGGCAAGTCTTACGGCCTGGCTGATCGCCTCTCGAAGATGATCCCGTTCGAAGTCGGCATGACCCTTGAGAAAGCCTACGAGCAAGAGGAAATCCTGCGGGACTTCCTCAAGGTCGATGAAGAAGCTGCCGAAATCTGGGAGATGGCGCGCAAGCTCGAAGGCATTGTGCGTAACGTCGGCAAGCACGCCGGTGGTGTGGTTATCGCACCGACCAAACTGACTGACTTCTCGGCCATTTACTGCGATGAAGAGGGCAGTGGTCTGGTGACGCAGTTCGACAAGGACGACGTCGAGGCGGCGGGGCTGGTGAAGTTCGACTTCCTCGGTCTGCGGACCCTGACCATCATCGACTGGGCGCTGAAAACGATTAACCGTGACCGTGCCAAGGTCAACGAAGAGCCGCTGGATATCGCCTTCATTCCGCTGGATGACGCGCCGACTTATCAGTTGCTGCAGAAGGCTGAAACGACAGCGGTGTTCCAGCTTGAGTCGCGCGGCATGAAGGAACTGATCAAAAAGCTCAAGCCCGACTGCCTGGAAGATTTGATCGCACTGGTGGCCCTGTTCCGTCCGGGGCCCCTGCAATCGGGCATGGTGGACGACTTCATCAACCGTAAGCACGGTCGCGCTGAACTGTCGTATCCGCACGTCGATTATCAATACGAAGGGCTCAAACCTGTTCTGGCGCCGACTTACGGCATCATTCTTTATCAAGAACAGGTAATGCAGATCGCCCAGGTCATGGCCGGTTATACCCTCGGCGGTGCGGACATGCTGCGACGGGCCATGGGTAAGAAAAAACCCGAAGAAATGGCCAAGCAGCGCGGCGGCTTCATTGAGGGTTGCAAGACCAACAATATCGACCCGGATCTGGCCGGTAACATTTTCGACCTGGTGGAAAAATTCGCCGGTTATGGCTTCAACAAATCTCACTCGGCTGCCTATGGCCTAGTGTCGTATCAGACGGCCTGGCTGAAAGCCCATTACCCGGCGCCGTTCATGGCCGCGGTGCTGTCGGCGGATATGCACAACACCGACAAGGTCGTGACCTTGATCGAAGAAGTGCGGATCATGAAGCTTCGCCTGGATGCGCCGGATGTGAACGCGTCCGAATACAAGTTCACGGTAAGTGAAGACGGCCGCATCATTTACGGCCTTGGCGCGATCAAGGGGGTGGGTGAAGGCCCGGTTGAAGCGATTACCGAAGCCCGTGAAGACGGACCGTTCAAGGATCTGTTCGATTTCTGCGCCCGTGTCGACCTCAAACGAGTCAATAAGCGGACCCTGGATGGTCTGATTCGCAGTGGTGCACTTGATCGTCTCGGTCCTTACTTTGAAACCGAACCCAAAGCGTACCAGGCCAATATCGACCGCAACCGCGCAGTGTTGCTGGCCTCCCTGGTAGAAGCGATTCAGGCCGCCGAGCAGACTGCACGCAGTCATGACAGCGGTCACTCGGACCTGTTCGGCGGGTTGTTCGTCGAAGAAGATACCGATGTGTACGCCAATCATCGCAAGGCCAAGGAAGGTAGCCTCAAGGACCGTTTGCGCGGCGAGAAGGAAACCCTTGGGCTGTACCTGACCGGTCACCCGATTGACGAATATGAAGGCGAGATTCGCCGTTTTGCACGGCAACGAATCATCGACCTCAAGCCGGCGCGTGACACTCAGACCGTCGCAGGTCTGATCATCGCGTTGCGGGTCATGAAGAACAAGAAGGGCGACAAGATGGGGTTTATCACCCTTGACGACCGCTCTGGACGAATAGAAGCTTCGCTTTTTGCCGAAGCGTTTCATTCGGCGCAGGCATTGCTGCAGACCGACGCGATGGTGGTGGTCGAGGGTGAGGTCAGCAACGACGATTTCTCTGGTGGTCTTCGCTTGCGTGCCAAGCGCGTGATGAGCATCGAAGATGCGCGTACAAATCTGGCAGAAAGCTTGCGTCTGACTGTGCGTGCCGAAGCGCTGAAAGGCGACCGGCTGCGCTGGCTTGGCGATTTGTGCAAGCGCCATCGCGGTGCGTGCCCGATTACTCTGGATTACACCGGGCTGGATGCCAAGGCCTTGCTGCAGTTCGGCGAAGCGTGGCGAATTGATCCCGCAGACAGCTTGATTCAAGCTCTGCGTGACCAGTTCGGACGTGAGAACGTCTTCCTGCAGTATCGCTGAAAGCATCAGCCCAGAATTTTTTAAACTCGACCTGAATGCGCCTGTTCCCGTAAGGTAAGGCGCTAACGGATCAACCGGCCGGCCTCTTGGCCGTCGACCCAAGACGGATGCCTATGAACCCGAATTTTCTTGATTTCGAACAGCCGATCGCTGACCTGCAAGCCAAGATTGAAGAATTGCGCCTGGTAGGTAATGACAACTCGCTGAATATTGGCGATGAGATCTCGCGACTGCAAGACAAGAGCAACACGCTGACCGAAAGCATTTTCGGCAACCTGACCAGTTGGCAGATTGCACGCATGGCGCGTCACCCGCGTCGTCCGTACACTCTGGACTACATTCAGCACATCTTCACCGAGTTCGACGAGCTGCATGGCGACCGTCACTTCTCCGACGATGCCGCGATTGTCGGTGGGGTTGCCCGTCTGGAAGGTCAGCCGGTTATGGTCATTGGCCATCAGAAAGGCCGTGAAGTGCGTGAGAAGGTTCGTCGTAACTTCGGTATGCCGCGTCCTGAGGGCTATCGCAAGGCCTGTCGTCTGATGGAAATGGCCGAGCGTTTCAAGATGCCGATCCTGACCTTCATCGACACACCGGGCGCATACCCGGGTATCGATGCCGAAGAGCGTAACCAGAGCGAAGCAATTGCCTGGAACCTGCGCGTCATGGCGCGTCTGAAAACGCCGATCATCGCCACTGTTATTGGTGAGGGTGGTTCTGGCGGTGCATTGGCAATCGGTGTCTGCGATCAGTTGAACATGCTCCAGTACTCCACCTACGCAGTTATCTCTCCGGAAGGCTGTGCGTCGATTCTGTGGAAAACCGCGGAAAAGGCACCGGACGCTGCTGAAGCCATGGGCATTACGGCTGATCGCCTGAAAGGCCTCGGTATTGTTGATAAAGTCATCTCCGAGCCTCTGGGCGGTGCGCATCGCGACCCGGCCGCTGCTGCACTGGCAATTCGTCAGGAATTGAGCAGCCAGTTGGCAATGCTCAAGAAGTTCGATAACGATGCGCTGCTGGCTCGTCGTTATGATCGTTTGATGAGTTACGGTCTCTGATTTAGAGGCGACGCTTCAATCGCGTTCTTGTGGGAGCGAATTTATTCGCGAAGGCATTCAGTAAGACGGTGAAGATGTTTTGGCTGTACGGGCCTCTTCGCGAATGAATTCGCTCCCACGCAGACTGTGTGAAAACGTAACGAGCGACGGCAAGACAAGGCAAAAACAGGCGAAAAACGGCCGGGGTCGCGTCCGACTCTAGTGTTCTAAATGAGCATTTTTCGCCTGTTTTTAACGCAGTATTGCCGAGCGCAGTAGTTTTCACACAGTCTGCACAGGAAGCAATGAAGTCCAATGACCACATCCAAACCCTCCGGTCATGATCTCCCCGCCAGGCTTCTTCAAGTCCTGGCACCCTGGCGCAGCGCGCCGGCCTGGTATGTCGGTTTTTCCGGTGGCCTGGATTCAACTGTCTTGCTTCACCTCCTGGTTGAACTCGCAAAACGCGAAAACCTGCCGCCTCTCAATGCCATACATGTTCATCACGGCCTACAGGCTGTTGCTGATGCGTGGCCGCTGCATTGCCAGCAGGTTTGCGACGCGCTTGGCGTTCCTTTGCGAGTGATCAGCGTGCAGGTGAAGCCGGGCGCAAGCATTGAGCAGGCCGCGCGTGATGCGCGTTACGCCGCTTTCAGCGATCTCCTTGCTGAAGATGAAGTGCTGCTGACCGGTCAGCATCAGGACGATCAGGCTGAAACCCTGCTGTTTCGCTTGTTGCGCGGCGCGGGGGTTCGGGGGCTGGCGGGCATGCCGGTTAGCCGCACGTTGGGACAGGGTCATCTGCTCAGGCCGTTGCTGAGTTTTTCCCGGGAAGAGCTGGAAGCCTATGCGAGTAAGCATCGTCTGCTGTGGGTCGAAGATCCCAGCAACGAAGACTCTCATTATTCGCGCAACTACCTGCGCAGTCAGGTGCTGCCGGTAGTGAAGTCCCGCTGGCCGCAGGCGACCGCGAGTATGGCGCGCACGGCCGCTCATCTGGATGAAGCGCAGCAACTGCTTGAGGAACTGGCCCAGGCTGATCTGGAGTCGGCGCAATCACTCCATGCATTTGGCTGGCTCAAGGTGCCCTCTCTGGCACTGCCTGAGCTGGCTAACCTGTCTCCCGCCAGGCAACGAAACGCGCTGCGCCATTGGCTTGTACCGCTGACCCGACTGCCGGACAGCGATCATTGGGTTGGCTGGGAAAATCTCCGGGACGCGGGGCCGGGCGGGCGCCCGGTGTGGCGGCTGGCCGATGGAGAATTGCATCGTGATCAGGGGCGTATCTGGTGGCTTTCCGACAGTTGGCTGCAACCTCTGATGCAGCCCGCTCAGTACTGGATGGATGCGCGACATGCGCTGGAACTGCCTGGTAACGGTCAGGTTTTCATTGACGGTGAAACTCCTTCGGGACTGCTGGAGGTGCGCTATCGCCAGGGAGGAGAGGTGCTCAGCCTGCCGGGCCGCGGACGTCGCGATCTCAAGCGTCTGCTCAATGAGCGCGAAATACCGCTATTTGTCCGCGGCCGATTGCCGCTGCTGTTCCGCAACGGCGAAATTCTGGCGGTGGCAAACTTGCCTGCGCTCAATGTTTGCGGCCATGAAAGCGGGGTGTTGCATTGGGTGCCGCCGACGAATGACCAAAGTTTGAGCTGAAAGCCCAATTCCGGTAGACTACGCTCCCTTCTTGATACAGCTTCTGTGGATCCTTTTGGATCGACATGAGTTGCCGGTTACCAACCAGTCTTTGCTGGATGATTCTTGACATGTGGCGCGCAATTGACAGGCTTTTTCAGTCAGTCCGTTTCAATCCAGCAGTTCGGGAGTTCACCGTGAATTTTGTCGGTAATCGGGGGCTTCGGCCTTCCTTCGCTTTCCCCGGCGGCTCTGACCGCTTTAACGCAGACTTCTAGGGTTTTTCATGACGCGCTACATCTTCGTCACGGGCGGTGTTGTTTCTTCATTGGGGAAAGGCATCGCCTCGGCTTCATTGGCGGCCATCCTGGAGGCGCGGGGACTTAAGGTCACCATGCTGAAGCTTGACCCCTACATCAACGTCGATCCGGGTACCATGAGCCCGTTCCAGCACGGTGAAGTGTTCGTCACGCATGACGGCGCCGAAACCGATCTGGACCTTGGCCACTACGAGCGGTTCATCCGCACGACCATGACCCAGAACAACAACTTCACCACTGGCCGTGTGTATGAACACGTCCTGCGCAAAGAGCGCCGTGGTGATTATCTGGGTGCGACCATTCAGGTTATTCCGCACATCACCGACGAAATCAAACGCCGGATCATCAAGGGCGCAGGCGATGCCGATGTTGCTCTGGTCGAGATCGGCGGCACCGTGGGTGATATAGAGTCGCAACCGTTTCTGGAAGCGATCCGTCAGTTGCGTTTCGAAGTAGGTGCCAAGCGCGCCATGCTGATGCACCTGACACTGGTTCCATACATTGCGACCGCTGGCGAAACCAAAACCAAGCCGACCCAACATTCGGTGAAGGAATTGCGCTCCATCGGCCTGCAGCCTGATGTTTTGGTATGCCGTTCCGATCACCCGATCGACATTTCGTCGCGTCGCAAGATCGCTCAGTTTACCAACGTGGAAGAGCGTGCCGTTATCGCGCTGGAAGACGCCGATACCATCTACAAGATTCCGGGCATCCTGCACTCTCAGGGTCTGGACGATTTCGTCGTCGAGCGCTTCGGCCTGCAATGCAACAGCGCAGACCTGTCCGAGTGGGACGCTGTGGTAGACGCCAAGCTTAACCCTGAGCATGAAGTCACCATCGCCATGGTCGGCAAATACATGGAACTGCTGGACGCTTACAAGTCGTTGATCGAGGCGATGAGTCACGCTGGCATCACCAACCGTACCAAGGTCAACCTGCGCTACATCGATTCTGAAGACATCGAGAACCAGGGCACCGCGCTGCTGGAAGGCGTTGATGCGATTCTGGTGCCAGGCGGCTTCGGTCTGCGTGGCGTGGAAGGCAAGATCACTGCCGTTCAGTTCGCTCGTGAAAACAAGGTTCCGTACCTGGGTATCTGCCTGGGCATGCAAGTGGCCGTGATCGAGTACGCTCGCAACGTGCTGGGCTGGAAAGACGCCAACTCCACTGAATTCGATCGCAATGGCGCGCACGCTGTTGTAGGTCTGATCACCGAGTGGGCTGACGCCACCGGCGCGGTTGAAACCCGTACTGAAAGCTCCGATCTGGGTGGCACTATGCGCCTGGGTGCTCAGGAATGTCAGCTTGAGCCAGGCTCGCTGGTACACGACTGCTACGCCAGCGACGTGATCGTTGAGCGTCATCGTCATCGCTATGAAGTGAACAACAACCTGCTGCCGCAGTTGCTGGAAGCCGGCCTGAAAGTGTCGGGTCGTTCCGGTGATGGTGCGCTGGTAGAAGTGGTCGAAGCCCCGGATCATCCATGGTTCGTGGCTTGCCAGTTCCACCCTGAGTTCACCTCCACACCTCGCGACGGTCACCCGCTGTTCAGCGGCTTCGTCAAGGCTGCACTGACTCAACACAAGAAAAATTCTTGATTCGGGAAACTCAGAACATGGCTCAGAAGACTATCCGCGTAGGCTCAATCGACATTGCCAATGACAAGCCAATGGTGCTTTTCGGTGGCATGAACGTTCTCGAGTCCCGTGACATGGCCATGCAGATTTGCGAAGAATATGTACGGGTTACCGAAAAGCTCGGTATCCCATATGTGTTCAAGGCCAGTTTCGACAAAGCTAATCGTTCGTCCATGCACTCCTACCGTGGCCCTGGCCTGGAAGAGGGCATGCGGATTTTTGAAGAAGTTAAAAAGACCTTCAATGTACCGCTGATCACTGACGTGCATGAGCCAGAGCAGGCCAAGGTTGTCGCTGAAGTTTGCGACATCATTCAACTGCCTGCTTTCCTGTCGCGTCAGACCGATCTGGTGGTTGCCATGGCCCGCACTGGCGCTGTGATCAACATCAAGAAAGCCCAGTTCCTCGCCCCTCAGGAAATGAAACACATCCTGAGCAAGTGTGAAGAGGCCGGTAACGATCAACTGATCCTTTGTGAGCGCGGCACCAGTTTTGGCTACAACAACCTGGTTGTGGACATGCTCGGTTTCGGCATCATGAAGCAGTTCAACTACCCGGTATTTTTCGACGTGACCCACGCCCTGCAGATGCCAGGCGGTCGTTCGGATTCTGCTGGCGGTCGTCGTGCGCAGGTATTGGAACTGGCGAAGGCCGGCATGAGTCAAAACCTCGCTGGATTGTTCCTTGAGGCTCATCCTGATCCGGACAATGCCAAATGCGACGGGCCTTGCGCCTTGCGTCTGGACAAGCTGGAGCCATTCCTGGCTCAGCTCAAGGCTCTGGATGAGTTGGTCAAAAGCTTCCCCGCAGTAGAAACCGCTTAAATCGGGCTTCTCCGGCAGGTTAGCCTCCGGTAAAGTGCCGCACGTTTACATCCCCCGGCCCCAGGTCGGGGTTTGTCGCTCTAAGGTCTGCCCTGTAATGAGCCCTTGAGCGACAGGCATTTCCCAGCTGCGTCGTTTTCGTCAATCTTGGAGTGTTTACAACAATGGCAAAAATCGTCGACATCAAAGGTCGTGAAGTTCTCGACTCCCGTGGCAATCCCACCGTGGAAGCAGATGTGCTCCTCGACAACGGCATCATCGGCAGCGCATGCGCTCCGTCCGGTGCTTCAACCGGCTCGCGCGAGGCGCTGGAGCTGCGTGATGGCGACAAGAGCCGTTACCTGGGCAAGGGCGTTCTCAAGGCTGTAGCCAACATCAACGGTCCGATCCGCGACCTGTTGCTGGGTAAGGATCCGGTCGACCAGCAAGCGCTGGACCGCGCCATGATTGCTCTGGACGGTACCGAAAACAAAGCCAGCCTGGGCGCCAACGCGATCCTCGCTGTATCCCTGGCCGCCGCGAAAGCCGCTGCTCAGGATCAGGATCTGCCGTTGTACGCGCACATTGCCAACCTGAACGGTACGCCGGGCGTTTACTCGATGCCGGTTCCGATGATGAACATCATCAACGGTGGCGAGCATGCCGATAACAACATCGACATTCAGGAATTCATGATTCAGCCTGTCGGCGCCAAGACCTTTTCCGAAGGCCTGCGCTGGGGCACCGAGATTTTCCATCACCTCAAAGCTGTGCTGAAGGCTCGTGGCCTGAACACCGCGGTAGGTGACGAAGGTGGTTTTGCACCTGACCTCAACTCCAATGCCGATGCACTGGACGCTATCGCCGAAGCTGTTGCCAACGCTGGCTACAAGCTGGGGACCGACGTGACCCTGGCGCTGGACTGTGCTGCGAGCGAGTTTTACAAAAACGGCAAATACGTTCTGAGCGAAGAAGGCGAGTACGACTCCGCCGGTTTCGCTGACTACCTGGCCGATCTGGTCAGTAAGCACCCGATCATCTCCATTGAAGATGGTCTCGACGAGTCCGACTGGGATGGCTGGAAGATTCTCACCGACAAGATCGGCGACAAGGTGCAGCTGGTAGGTGACGACCTGTTCGTGACCAACACCAAGATCCTCAAGGAAGGCATCGACAAGAAGATCGGTAACTCGATCCTGATCAAGTTCAACCAGATCGGTACCCTGACCGAAACGCTGGAAGCCATTCAGATGGCCAAAGCTGCTGGTTACACCGCTGTTATTTCGCACCGCTCTGGCGAAACCGAAGATTCCACGATTGCCGATCTGGCAGTGGGCACTTCCGCGGGTCAGATCAAGACCGGTTCGTTGAGCCGTTCTGATCGTATTTCCAAGTACAACCAGTTGCTGCGTATTGAAGAGCAACTGGGTGCCAAGGCGGTATACCGTGGTCGCGGCGAGTTTCGCGGCTGACACCGAGATGGTAAAAAGACAGCCGGTGCTGTGACAATCGCCTGCTTTCCCGGATGATTGATCAGCATTGATGCGGCTAAGACCGCTATAGAGCCTGGCCTTGCCAGGCTCTATGCCCTCAGTCCCTGTTGTATTGTTGGCTTCACGTTGTCGGCTCTGCTGTCTTTTTTACTGGGTACCTGATATTCAATGCGCAGTCCTAACTGGTTGTTTCTCGTCCTGATCCTGATGCTTGCAGGCCTGCAATATCGCCTGTGGGTAGGGAACGGGAGTCTGGCGCAAGTGGCCAGCCTTAATCAGCAGATCGCTGACCAACATGCCGAAAACGAAGCGCTGCTTGAGCGCAATCGGGTCATGGACGCTGAAGTGCTTGAGCTCAAAAAAGGTATGGAAACCGTCGAAGAACGTGCTCGTCATGAACTGGGCATGGTCAAGGAAGGCGAAACGCTCTATCAGTTGGCACAATGAAGCTGGCTCTGTGAAGCTTACCTCGTGAATAAGTGCATCCTTCCTGCCTTCTGGGCAGTCATTCCTGCCGCGGGTGTTGGTGCCCGTATGGCCGCAGATCGTCCCAAGCAGTACTTGCAACTGGGCGGCCTGACAATTATTGAACACAGCCTTCTCTGTTTTCTCGATCACCCCCGTCTCAAGGGCCTAGTGATCAGTCTGGCTGTGGACGACCCTTACTGGCCCAATCTGCCGTGTGCGCTGGATTCGCGGATTACGCGGGTTGATGGCGGCAAAGAGCGTGCGGATTCGGTGCTAAACGCGTTGCTGCATTTGCATGCCCAAGGTGCGGATGACCATGATTGGGTGTTGGTGCACGATGCCGCGCGGCCTAATCTGGCGCGTTCAGATCTGGATAATCTGCTGGGTGAGTTGGCCGATGACCCGGTCGGAGGTCTGCTGGCCGTTCCAGCCCGCGACACGCTCAAGCGTGCGGGGCCTGATGGCCGGGTCACCGAAACGGTAGACCGTAGCCTGATCTGGCAAGCGTATACCCCGCAGATGTTTCGCCTGGGCGCGCTGCACCGTGCGCTGGCTGACGGTCTGGTCTCCGACGTTGCCATTACCGATGAAGCGTCTGCCATCGAATGGGCAGGACAGTCGCCCCGATTGATCGAAGGACGCTCGGACAACATCAAGGTCACTCGTCCTGAGGATCTTGAGTGGTTGCGGCAGCGGCGTAGCGAGTTCAATCGCTGATTAGCTAATTTTCTGCATGTTACTGATGCGTTTGATTTTGCATCATCACGACGAATATCAACCTCAAAAACACCGCGGAAATAGCGTCGGAAGGCTGAGCGCAGGTGTCGTGGTGTGGGTCGCTCGGCATGGATGCCGAGCGAGCGCCGTTGGGCCATGGATGGCCCGTCGGCGCGTGCCCACACCACGGCACCGGAGTCGAAGGTACCCCTGCGAAGCGGGGGCCGTACGTCAGCGCAAAATGGTTTTCGCCCCTTTTGCCGTAACAAAAGGGGCTCGACCGTTAGGGCAAAACCACTCTCAGCCGCGACGTGGGTATTGTTGAATCAATTTGATGTGGGTAGCCCCTGTATTCGCCGAGTCCAGGTGCCTAACGATACTCATCCCGCAACGCCAACCCTTCTTTCAGATAATCCACCAGCTTGCGCACCTTTGGCGACAGATGCCGCTGCTGGGGATATAACGCCCACACCGCAGTATTTGGCGGTTGATGAGTCTCCAGCAGGGAAACCAGCGCTCCACTGTTGAGATGGCTCAACACGTAATAATCCGGTAGCTGACACAACCCGACGCCGTGCAGCGCAGCATCAAGCACCGCCTGCCCACTGTTGCAGCGCCAGTTACCCTGAACACGCTGGGAAAACTCCCGTCCGTTTTGTTGAAGCAACCAGGTGTCGCTGCTGCCGATCAGGCAATTGTGTCGGCTTAGCTCCGACAGGCTGTGCGGTCGCCCGTATCGCTCCAGATAGGACGGCGATGCGCACAGGTACATCCGGCGTGGCGCGAGGCGCGTTGCAACCAGGCGGGAGTCCTGTAGTCGGCCTAACCTGATGGCGAGATCCAGTCCCTCATGAACCATGTCCAACGTGTCATTGTTCAACTGGATTTCCACCCGGATCTGAGGATAGAGGTCCATGAAGCGCGTTACCAGCGGCGTGATAAAGCGTTCGCCGTAAGCTACTGCACAGGTCATGCGCAACAAGCCTTTGGGTTCGCTGGTCAGGTCGCCGACTGCGCGCAGCGCTTCCTCGCGACCATCCTGCAAGCGCTGACAATGGTGCAGGAAAGTCTGACCCGCCTCGGTCAGCGCGACCCGCCGGGTGCTGCGATACAGCAGGCGTGTCTGCAAGCGTTCTTCGAGGCGGGCGATTTGCCGACTGATGTGCGAGGACGAAACGCCCATACGTTCAGCTGCTGCCGTGAACTGCCCGCATTCGGCCACTGCGACGAACTCATCCAGGCCTTCCCAGCGGTTGGTGTACATCGATTATCCCTGTTCAGCAATAATGTTTTGCTTTTGATCGGATTATTAACCAAACGGCAGTGCTTTACACTCCCTCCATCGTTTTAACCTCGTTGGAGAAAGATTGATGATCAAGTCACGTGCTGCTGTTGCCTTTGCCCCCAATGAACCGCTGCAAATCGTTGAAGTTGACGTCGAAGCGCCAAAGGCCGGTGAGGTGTTGATTCGTACCGTTGCCTCCGGTGTTTGCCATACCGACGCTTACACGTTGTCCGGTGCCGATTCTGAAGGTGTGTTCCCGTGCATTCTGGGTCACGAAGGCGGCGGTGTTGTTGAGGCCATCGGCGAAGGCGTTACGTCCCTGGAAGTCGGCGACCATGTGATCCCGCTGTATACCGCCGAGTGCCGGGAATGCAAGTTCTGCAAGTCCGGCAAAACCAACCTTTGCCAGAAAGTTCGCGCTACTCAGGGCAAAGGCCTGATGCCTGATGGCACGACCCGTTTCAGCTACAACGGCGAGCCGGTTTATCACTACATGGGTTGCTCGACGTTCTCCGAGTACACCGTGGTGCCGGAAATTTCTCTGGCCAAAATCCCGAAAGAAGCTCCGCTGGAAAAAGTCTGCCTGTTGGGCTGCGGCGTCACCACCGGTATTGGTGCTGTGCTCAACACCGCCAAAGTCGAAGAGGGTGCGACTGTCGCCATCTTTGGTCTGGGTGGTATCGGCCTGGCTGCGATCATCGGCGCGAAAATGGCCAAGGCTTCGCGGATCATCGCAATCGACATCAACCCGGCGAAATTCGACGTGGCCCGTGAACTGGGTGCGACCGATTTCATTAATCCGAAAGATCACGAGAAGCCGATTCAGGATGTGATCGTTGAATTGACCGACGGTGGTGTGGATTACAGCTTCGAATGTATCGGTAACGTGAACCTGATGCGTGCCGCGCTTGAATGCTGCCACAAAGGCTGGGGCGAATCGGTGATCATCGGCGTAGCGCCGTCGGGTCAGGAAATTGCCACTCGCCCATTCCAGCTGGTGACCGGTCGCGTCTGGCGCGGTTCGGCTTTCGGCGGCGTGCGTGGTCGTACCGAACTGCCAAGCTACGTCGAAAAGTCTCAGACAGGCGAAATCCCGCTGGATACCTTTATTACCCACACCATGGGACTTGAAGACATCAACAAAGCATTCGACCTGATGCACGAAGGCAAAAGCATCCGCACAGTCATTCACTTTTAAGCAGTTGCAAGCTTCAAGCGACAAGCTACAAGAGGGTTCCGCGCCTCTTGCAGCTTGAAGCTTGTAGCTTGTGCCTGGGAGTTTACGACCATGGCTCTAGAGAATATTTCCTGTCAGAAAAGCTTTGGCGGCTGGCACAAGCGTTACAAGCATCATTCCGAGGTGCTCGGCTGTGACATGGTGTTTGCTGTCTACCTGCCGCCACAGGCTGAGCAGGGTGGCAAGTTACCAGTGCTGTACTGGCTTTCCGGTCTGACCTGTACCGATGAAAACTTCATGCAGAAGGCGGCGGCTCAACGCGTCGCGGCCGAGTTGGGGTTGATCATCGTTGCGCCGGACACGAGCCCGCGTGGCCCTGGTGTTGCGGGGGATCCTGATGGCGCGTGGGATTTTGGCCTCGGTGCCGGGTTCTACCTCAATGCCACCCAGGAACCGTGGGCCAGGCATTACCGCATGCATGACTACGTAGTGAACGAATTGCCTGCGTTGGTCGAGGAGCATTTCCCGGCTTCGCAGGCGCGTGGGATCAGCGGCCACTCCATGGGCGGCCATGGTGCGCTGATCTGCGCGTTGCGTAATCCGGGGCGCTATAAATCGGTCTCGGCGTTTTCGCCGATCACTAATCCGATGGATTGCCCTTGGGGGCAGAAAGCCTTTTCCCGTTACCTGGGTGAAGAGCGCTCCCGCTGGCGCGAATGGGATGCCACTGTGCTGATTGCCGATGCGCGCGAGAAGCTGCCGATACTGGTGGATCAGGGTGATCGCGATGACTTTCTCGCCAACCAGCTCAAGCCCGAAGCGCTGGTTCAGGCGGCGAAAGCGGCGGGGCATCCTCTGACATTGCGGATGCAGCCCGGTTACGACCACAGCTATTTCTTCATCGCCAGCTTTATTGAAGACCACCTGCGGCATCATGGCGACGCGTTGAACAGCTAAGCGTCGACAAAGTAGGTAGAATCACGCCCTGACTTTTTTCAGGGCGTTTTTTTATGCGTATTGGCCATGGCTATGATGTGCACCGTTTCGCTGAAGGCGACTTCATCACCCTGGGTGGCGTGCGCATTGCTCACCGATTCGGCCTGCTCGCTCATTCCGATGGTGATGTTCTGCTGCACGCCTTGAGTGATGCATTGCTCGGCGCTGCCGCACTGGGTGATATCGGCAAGCATTTCCCGGACACCGATCCGCAGTTCAAAGGCGCTGACAGCCGCGCATTGCTGCGCCACGTCTTGAAGCTGGTGAAAAGAAAGGGCTGGAAAGTGGGCAATGTGGACGCGACGATTGTTGCTCAGGCACCGAAAATGGCCCCTCATATCGAATCCATGCGGGCATTGATCGCAGAGGATCTTCAAGTCGAGCTGGATCAAGTGAACGTCAAGGCAACCACCACTGAGAAGCTCGGTTTCACAGGTCGTGAAGAAGGCATCGCCGTTCACGCCGTCGCGCTGTTGCTGTCCGCATGACCGAATCAGAACTGCTGGGCCCGCAAGCCTATGGTCAGCCGCTGGGCAGCGCGGTGCTCAAGGCGACCGCCGAAGATTTTCAGGTCGATGAAGTGCTGGACATCCCGCTCTCCGGCGATGGCGAGCATTTATGGTTATGGGTCGAGAAACGCGGCCTCAACACTGAGGAAGCCGCCCGCCGTCTGGCGCGTGCTGCTGGCGTTCAGTTGAGGACTGTCAGCTATGCCGGGTTGAAGGATCGTCAGGCCCTGACTCGTCAATGGTTCAGCATCCAGTTGCCGGGCAAGGCTGACCCCGACTTGAGTTCGGCGGAAAACGAGACCCTGAAAATTCTTCAAAGCAGCCGTCACAAGCGCAAGCTTCAACGCGGTGCCCATGCTGCAAATGGATTCACGTTGCGTCTGACCCAACTGAATGTCGACAAAGACGCGCTGAACGCGCGACTTGAGTTGATCGCCAAGGCCGGGATCCCCAATTACTTCGGTGCCCAGCGATTTGGCTACCAGGGCGGGAATCTGGGGGAAGCACGCGATTACGCTGCGCGTCAGGCATTGCCGGAGCAGCGTGCAGTGCGTTCCCGACTGTTATCCACTGCTCGCAGTTACCTGTTCAATCAGGTCCTGGCGTCCCGTGTTGCTGATGGTTCATGGCAGGTTGCTCAGGTGGGCGATTTGCTGGCATTCACCGACAGCCGCAGTTTCTTCCCGGCGGGCGAAAATGAATGCAGCGATCCTCGGCTGGCGATTCTCGATCTGCATCCGACCGGTCCGCAATGGGGAGAAGGCCCATCGCCAGCCTCCGGAGCCACGGCCGCGCTGGAAAATGACGTGGCCAATCGCGAGTCGGCATTGCGCGACTGGCTCACAAGAGCAGGAATGGAGCACGAACGACGCATCCTGCGACTGCCCATTGGGCGGTTGACGTGGCATTATCCCGAGCCTGACATTCTGCAACTGGAATTCGTCCTTCCGCCCGGATGCTTCGCCACTGTACTGGTGCGCGAACTTGTTGATCTGGCGCCGGTTGGGCAGACGGACAGCTCATGCGTATTCTGATTTCTAACGATGACGGGGTCACCGCACCCGGTCTCGCTGCGTTGTATGCGGCGCTGGCCGATTACAGCGAGTGCGTGGTGATCGCCCCCGATCAAGACAAAAGCGGCGCCAGTAGCTCGTTGACGCTCGACCGGCCTTTGCATCCCCATGCCTTGGAGAACGGTTTCATCAGCGTCAACGGTACGCCGACCGATTGTGTGCACCTGGGCCTTAACGGGTTGCTGGACGTGCAACCGGATATGGTCGTGTCGGGTATCAACCTGGGCGCGAACCTGGGGGACGACGTGCTGTATTCCGGTACCGTGGCGGCAGCGCTTGAGGGTCGATTCCTGAACAAGCCTTCATTTGCGTTCTCTTTCCTGTCGCGTCAGCCGGATAACCTGGCGACCGCTGCGCATTACGCGCGAATGCTGGTCGAGGCTCATGAGCAGCTTGATTTGCCACCGCGCACAGTGTTGAACGTGAACATTCCCAATCTGCCCGTTGATCGTATTCGGGGTATTCAATTGACCCGTCTTGGTCATCGGGCGAGAGCTGCAGCGCCGATCAAGGTCGTTGACCCACGCGGTCGGGCCGGCTACTGGATTGCAGCTGCCGGTGACGCAGAGGATGGCGGTGCAGGCACGGATTTTCATGCAGTGATGCAGGGTTATGTTTCTGTTACTCCCTTGCAGCTTGATCGTACTTACCAGGACGGGTTCGCTAGCCTGAACAAATGGCTGGAGGGCCTTCTTTGATGTCGCGCGAGCAAGATGATCTGTTACGTCGTGGAATCGGGATGACCTCCCAGCGGACTCGCGAGCGTCTGATTCAACGTCTCTACGATGAAGGGCTGTCCAACGCGCAGGTGCTGGAAGTCATACGCAAGACCCCGCGGCATCTGTTTGTCGATGAAGCTCTGGCTCATCGCGCCTACGAAGATACGGCGCTGCCGATTGGTCATAACCAGACCATTTCTCAGCCTTACATGGTCGCGCGCATGAGCGAGCTGCTGTTGGCGGCAGGTCCTCTGGACAAGGTCATGGAGATCGGTACCGGTTCCGGCTACCAGACTGCCGTGCTGGCACAGTTGGTAGAGCGTGTGTTTTCGGTTGAGCGCATCAAGGTCCTGCAGGATCGCGCCAAGGAGCGTCTGGTTGAGCTGAACCTTCGCAACGTCGTGTTTCGCTGGGGCGACGGTTGGGAAGGCTGGCCGGCGCTGGCACCGTACAACGGGATTATCGTGACCGCCGTAGCAACCGACGTGCCGCAAGCTTTGCTCGACCAGCTTGCACCCGGAGGGCGATTGGTTATCCCGGTCGGATCGGGCGAGGTGCAGCAGTTGATGCTGATTGTGCGTGAGGAAAACGGGTTCTCCCGGCATGTGCTGGGAGCGGTACGTTTTGTACCTTTGCTCAATGGTCCGCTGGCTTGATGACAACTCACTGAATTCTGCGCACCACCGCCTGTCTACCTCATGGCATTGAGGGCCGGCAGCGCAGTTGAGCTCGAGAAACGGCGAGCCCTGATGTATCCATTGGCTTCAAAGCATTAAGCAGTAGCTGCCAGCCGTTATTACGGCACAATAGGCATCTTTAATTCAGTCACCAGTAAAGGGAGTGGCGGGTGAGTCGCACAGTCATTCGGCAGCGTAGTTATTCAACAAGTTTTCAGCGGCTGGTGATTGGCATTGCGCTCAGTGTCCTCTTGGTCGGTTGTTCCAGTGCGCCGTCCGGTGGCGTGCGTGTTGTCGATCGTAATAACAATGCTGCCCCTCAGCGTCCAACTGTGACCACCGGACAGTATGTCGTCCGTCGTGGCGATACGCTTTTTTCCATTGCCTTCCGTTACGGCTGGGACTACAAGGCGCTGGCGGCGCGTAATCAGATTCCTGAACCCTACACGATTCGTCCGGGTCAGACGATTCGCTTCGACGGGCGTTCAAATTCAACATCGTCGGCCGTCGCGAGTTCATCTGGAACCGGGCGTCCACCTGTTGCGTCCACGACGACTTCAACGACAACAAGTCCTTCTGGCTCTGTGAAAACCACGGTTATTTCCAAGCCGGTGACGGTGGTTCCGCCTCCAGCGGGCAGCTCTACAGTGCCTGCCGGGCCGTCTCCCAAGGGCTGGACGTGGCCGTCGAACGGCATTTTGATCGGGAAATTTTCTTCAAACGGTAGTTTGAATAAAGGCATTGATATCGCTGGAGATTTGGGACAGCCTGTTTTAGCTGCGTCTGATGGGTCAGTGGTTTACGCCGGGAGTGGGTTGCGGGGCTACGGCGAATTAGTCATCATCAAACACAGCGATACCTACGTAAGTGCTTACGGCCACAACCGTAGGCTGTTGGTTCGGGAGGGGCAACAGGTCAAAGCTGGGCAGACGATTGCCGAGATGGGGTCAACGGGAACTGACCGGGTGAAGCTGCATTTTGAGATTCGCCGCCAAGGTAAACCTGTAGATCCGCTGCAATTCCTGCCACGTCGTTGATTGTTGCCAGCCTGTTCCTGGCGTAGAGGGACAGGCTCAAGCGTTGCCATGGAACTGGCGTCGCTGGAGCTTGAGGTCGAACTCACCAAAGGACTATAACAATGGCTCTTAGCAAAGAAGCGCCGGAGTTTGACATCGACGATGAGGTTCTCCTTATGGAAACCGGCATCGTTCTGGAGTCGGAGCTTGAAACGGACGAGAAGCAGACTCATGCTGCCTCTGCTCCCCGATCCAGAACCAAAAACTCCACATCACTCAAACAGCACAAATATATCGACTACACCCGGGCGCTTGATGCGACCCAGTTGTACCTCAATGAAATCGGGTTCTCCCCGTTGCTCACCCCGGAAGAAGAAGTCCATTTTGCGAGGCTCTCGCAAAAAGGTGATCCGGCCGGGCGCAAACGCATGATTGAGAGCAATCTCCGGCTGGTGGTAAAAATCGCCAGGCGCTATGTGAATCGTGGATTGTCATTGCTGGACCTGATCGAAGAGGGCAACCTCGGGCTCATCAGAGCAGTCGAAAAATTCGATCCGGAACGTGGATTCCGTTTCTCAACCTACGCGACATGGTGGATTCGTCAGACCATTGAGCGTGCGATCATGAATCAAACCCGCACCATTCGGTTACCGATTCATGTCGTCAAAGAACTCAACGTCTATTTGCGGGCTGCTCGCGAACTGACGCAAAAACTCGATCACGAACCCTCTCCCGAAGAAATCGCCAACCTGCTTGAAAAGCCGGTGGGTGAGGTCAAGCGCATGCTTGGTCTGAATGAGCGTGTTTCCTCTGTCGACGTTTCTCTCGGTCCGGATTCCGACAAGACATTGCTCGATACCCTGACCGATGATCGCCCTACCGATCCGTGTGAGTTGCTGCAAGACGATGATCTTTCACAGAGCATTGACCAATGGCTCTCAGAGCTGACCGACAAGCAGAGAGAGGTCGTGATACGGCGTTTCGGCTTGCGCGGACATGAGAGCAGCACGCTGGAAGATGTAGGGCTGGAAATCGGCCTTACCCGCGAGCGTGTCAGACAGATCCAGGTAGAGGGCCTCAAGCGTCTGCGTGAGATCCTCGAAAAAAATGGTCTGTCGAGCGAGTCATTGTTTCAATGATGTGAATGTTCATGAAGATAAACTGTGTGTTTATCTTTCATACAAAACAAACACCCCGTTCAGGGGTGTTTTTTATTGCACGGGAAACTAGCTGGCTGCCATTAGTGGCTTTTCAAATACTGCACGGTCGGTTCGTAACTTGACTCTTTCGTTGTAAGCTATTACTTACGCGTGCTGTAAGTCTTTGCGAAATACCGTGAACAACATCGGCTTTTTCGAGTGTAGTAGTTTATTAAGTTGTTGATAAATATGGTTTTATTTTTAGATCGGTTCAGGTCTGGAAGATCTTGAAAGATTTAACCTGCTTGCTCGCGCCGTAAAAATCACTACTATCAGAACTGTGCCCACGGATGGGCACAGGCCGTCAAGGAAGACAGTCAAGGACATCGCAGGACGCGATTCATCAGGATGATGAAAGGGATTAAAAGGATTAGGGAAAAAATGTGGGCGGGTCATACCGCCCCTTTTTTCGTCTGGAGAAAAGTGCTTTCAAGTCCGGACGACGCCTACAAAAAAAGCCCCGAAAGGGGCCTTCTTCAACAGCCGGGAATTCTTAGCGTTCCAGGTCTGCGATCTTGCCGGTTTTGCCGTCCCACTCTTTTGCGTCTGGCAATGCGTCTTTTCTCTCGGTGATGTTCGGCCAGACGTCCGCGAGCTCGGCGTTGAGCTCGATGAAGTTTTCCATCCCGGCAGGGATCTCGTCTTCCGAGAAAATGGCGTTAGCGGGGCATTCAGGCTCGCAAAGCGCACAGTCGATGCACTCATCCGGGTGAATCACCAGGAAGTTCGGGCCTTCGTAGAAGCAGTCCACCGGACAGACTTCCACACAGTCGGTGTATTTGCACTTGATGCAGTTGTCGGTGACGACGAAGGTCATTTCTAATTCTCTCCTCAGGCGGCGACAGCAGAGCCCTTCGGTTTAGGGTTGCCGGGTTCGGGATTCTCCCGTGCCGTGTGAAACACATGCATTAGGTAAACGCTGCTGAATGCAGATCGACTGCACGACAGGGCGTTCGACCTTGGGTTCGCTACGTCTCACGCGGCCCGGATCAACTGCTCAGCCAGGCTAAAAGCTGTCAGCGTCTCAAACCGCGCGGGATTCTAACAGCTTGTTACGGTTCTCGTTAGATGCGAGTTTGCAGTGCATATAACAACTCTAACGCCTGACGTGGCGTGACATCGTCGAGTTTTGCCCTGGAAAGCTCTTCGAGCACCGGATGCGGCAGGCTGGCGAACATGTCGCTCTGCATAGGCGCAGCCGGTTTACCTGCTTTGGGACGAGGTTGTTCGTGGGGCAGACTGGTGGTCTCCAGCCGGTGTAGATGCTCTTTCGCCCGGACAATGACGTTGGCTGGAACCCCCGCCAATTGGGCTACGGCCAGGCCATAGCTCTGACTGGCCGGCCCTGGCAGCACCCGGTGAAGGAACACGATTCGCTCGTTGTGCTCTGTTGCGTTGAGGTGCACGTTTGCGACCAGCGGTTCGCTTTCAGGCAGCACAGTCAGCTCGAAATAGTGCGTGGCGAACAGAGTGTAGGCGCGCAACTGGGCGAGACATTCTGCCGCAGCCCATGCCAATGACAGACCGTCGAAGGTGCTGGTGCCGCGTCCCACTTCATCCATCAGTACCAGGCTGCGGTCCGTGGCGTTGTGCAGGATGTTGGCCGTTTCACTCATTTCCACCATGAAGGTCGAGCGTCCGCCAGCAAGGTCATCGCTGGAACCGATCCGCGTGAAGATCCGGTCAACCAGCGACAATTCACAACTCGCCGCTGGTACGAAGCTGCCGATATGGGCCAGCAGCACGATCAGCGCGGTCTGGCGCATGTAGGTGGACTTACCGCCCATGTTCGGGCCGGTGATGACCAGCATTCGGGTTTTGTCATCAAGGTCGAGATCGTTGGCCACGAACGGTGAGGTCAGCACTTGCTCTACCACCGGGTGGCGACCTTGATCGATGCGCATGCAAGGCTCATCGACGAACTTCGGACAGTTCAGATCAAGATTAAGGGCGCGCTCGGCCAGGTTGCTCAGCACATCCAGCTCGGCAAGTGCCGATGCGGTGTCCTGCAGCGGCGCAAGATGACCAATCAGGTCTTCCAGCAACGTTTCGTACAACATTTTTTCTCGTGCCAGCGCACGGCTCTTGGCCGACAGCGCCTTGTCTTCGAATTCTTTCAGTTCAGGCGTGATAAAGCGCTCGGCGCCTTTCAGCGTCTGTCGACGGATATAGTCCGCAGGTGCCTGTTCGGCCTGTTTGCTTGGCAGCTCGATGAAGTAGCCGTGGATCCGGTTGTAGCCAACTTTCAGGTGGGCCAACCCGGTACGCGCTTTTTCACGGGCCTCGAGATCAATCAGGAATTGTCCGGCGTTTTCACTCAGAGACTGCAGTTCGTCCAGCTCGGCGTCATAACCGGTCTTCAACACGCCGCCGTCGCGGATTACCGCTGGGGGGTTATCAATGACGGCGCGTTGCAGCAGGTCGGCCAGCTCGGGATAGACACCCGCGATCCTTGCCAGCTCCTGCAGATGCGGCGCTTCAAGTTCGGTCATCGCCACTTGCAGCTCAGGCAGCGCGCTCAGTGCGTCGCGCAGACGTGCCAGATCCCGTGGTCGGGCGTTACGCAGGCCAATACGCGCGAGGATTCGTTCAATGTCGCCGATTTCTTTGAGTTGCGGTTGCAGATTCTCGAAGCGATAGCGTTCCAGCAGGCATGTGATCGACGACTGGCGTGCCTTGAGGATCGACAGGTCGCGCAATGGACGATTCAGCCAGCGGGTCAGCAAGCGTGTGCCCATGGCGGTCTGGCAACGATCAACCACCGATTGCAACGTATTGTCGCGACCACCGGCCAGGTTGGTGTCCAGTTCCAGGTTGCGTCGGGTCGCACCATCAAGGATGACGGTATCGTCCAGACGCTCGTGACGCAGGCTGCGCAAATGCGGCAGGGCAGTGCGCTGGGTTTCCTTGGCGTAGCCCAGCAGACAGCCCGCGGCACCGATGGCGAGGGTCAGGTTTTCGCAGCCGAAGCCTTTCAGGTCCTGAGTGGAGAACTGTTGGCAAAGGCTTTTGAGTGCCGAGTCACGCTCGAAATCCCATGGTGCACGACGGCGCGCGCCACGACGTTTTTCCGCTGGCAGGCCTTGTGGCCAATCATCCGGAATCAGTAGCTCTACCGGGTTAATGCGCTCAAGTTCAGCGAGGAGGTTTTCCCAACCCTTGATTTCCAGCACGCTGAAATTGCCACTGGTGATGTCCATTACCGCCAGGCCGAACAGACGTTCATCGCCCAATACGGCTGCGATCAGATTGTCGCGACGCTCATCCAGCAGAGCTTCATCGCTCACAGTGCCGGGGGTGATGATGCGTACTACCTGACGATCTACCGGGCCTTTGCTGGTCGCCGGGTCGCCAACCTGCTCACAGATCACCACGGATTCACCGAGCTTCACCAGCTTGGCGAGATAACCCTCGGCAGCGTGATATGGAATCCCGCACATGGGGATGCTCTGACCGGCGGACTGGCCCCTGGCTGTCAGAGTGATGTCCAGCAATTTGGCGGCTTTCTTCGCGTCTTCGTAGAAGATTTCGTAGAAATCGCCCATGCGGTAGAACATCAACTGGTCAGGATGCTGGTTCTTCAGCCGCCAGTACTGTTGCATCATCGGAGTGTGTGAAGAGAGATCGGAAATTGCTTTATTCATCAGATAGTTAGGCAAGTTCGTTAGAAAGATGGGGCAAATTCGGAGGCGTGCCTGATATCCCCTTTGGGCTAACAGGTCGGTAAGTCCGTGCGTTTTGCGATGGGCGCAAGATTACCACGCGAGGCTTCGCGACGCAGGCCCGCTGCAAAATGGCTTATTCGTCACGGCGCGTTTCCAGGCGCCCACAGATTTGAAATCGCTGTATAGACTTTGCTGCGTCGCCACTCAATCCCGAGCAGGCGTCTATGTGAAAGGAATTTTTATGGCTAACAAGCGCGGAAGGGATTCCGAAAGCGGGCGTTTCATTCCCATTGAAGAGGCTCGTCGTCGCCCCAAGGAAACGACTGTCGAAACCATCAGGAAACCGCACTGCCCGAAACCGAAAGACAAATGATTGCTCATAGGAAGCGGTCCCTTGCGGCCGCTTCTGCTTGAACCTTGAAAGCGCTCGTGTACGGTGACGGTTTAGCTGGCTTTCTTTTACCTGCTTATTTAAAGGAAAAGCACCTTGGATGAAATCACCCGGCTTGCCGCGACACTGGGCGAGCATCTGCAATCAATCAACGCTCAGGTGACTACCGCCGAATCCTGCACGGGTGGTGGCATTGCCGAGGCGATTACCCGGATACCCGGCAGCTCAGCCTGGTTTGAAGCCGGTTATGTCACTTACTCCAATCATCAAAAAAATCTCCAGCTGCAAGTGCCAGCCGAGCTCTTTGCTCGTGTCGGGGCGGTCAGTGAGGAAGTGGTGCGCGCCATGGTGTCGGGTGCCCAGCGTCATAGTGGCGCACGGTTTGCCGTTGCAGTCAGTGGTGTAGCCGGGCCGGATGGCGGCTCGATCGAGAAACCGGTTGGCACGGTTTGGTTGTGCTGGGGTGTGGGTGAAAAGCTGATTTCCCGGCGCGAACAGTTCGCTGGAGATCGTGACGAGGTACGCCGACAAACGGTGAAGGCCGCGCTGGAAGGGCTGATCCAGCTTGTCGACGCAGAAATACCAACTCAGGGGTAGGCGCGCGCTCAACCCTGTGGAATAATACTGGCTACTTATACAGGTGTTGTGGCCGTCAGGCCCCTAATTGAATTTGATTACGTGAGGACTTCAATGGACGACAACAAGAAGAAAGCCTTGGCTGCGGCCTTGGGTCAGATCGAGCGTCAATTCGGTAAAGGTGCCGTAATGCGCATGGGTGACCATGACCGCCAGGCGATTCCTTCTATCTCCACCGGTTCGCTCGGGCTGGACATCGCGCTGGGTATTGGCGGTTTGCCGAAAGGCCGGATCGTTGAAATCTACGGTCCGGAATCTTCCGGTAAAACAACGCTGACCCTTTCGGTTATCGCCCAGGCCCAGAAAATGGGTGCTACTTGTGCGTTCGTCGATGCCGAGCATGCTCTCGATCCAGAATACGCAGGCAAGCTGGGCGTCAATGTTGACGATTTGCTGGTTTCGCAACCGGACACCGGCGAGCAGGCACTGGAAATCACCGACATGCTGGTGCGCTCCAACGCCATCGACGTAATCGTGGTCGACTCCGTTGCCGCGCTGGTGCCGAAGGCCGAGATTGAAGGCGAAATGGGTGACATGCACGTGGGCTTGCAGGCTCGTTTGATGTCTCAGGCGCTGCGCAAGATCACCGGCAACATCAAGAACGCCAACTGCCTCGTTATCTTCATCAACCAGATTCGTATGAAGATCGGTGTGATGTTCGGTAGCCCGGAAACCACTACCGGTGGTAACGCTCTGAAGTTCTACGCTTCGGTCCGTCTGGACATCCGCCGTACCGGTGCTGTGAAAGAGGGCGACGAAGTCGTCGGCAGCGAAACCCGTGTCAAAGTCGTCAAGAACAAGGTGGCTCCGCCGTTCCGTCAGGCAGAGTTCCAGATTCTTTACGGCAAGGGTATCTACCTCAATGGCGAGATCATTGATCTGGCCGTGTTGCATGGCTTCGTAGAGAAATCCGGCGCCTGGTATAGCTATCAGGGCAGCAAGATCGGTCAGGGCAAGGCCAACTCGGCCAAGTTCCTGGCAGATAACCCGGAAGTCGGTGCCACACTCGAGAAGATGATTCGCGAGAAGCTGCTAACCCCAGGTGTTGATACCAAGTCCGAAGCCTCCCGTGCACCAGCGCCAGCTGATGACATGGCCGAAGCTGACGTTGATATCTGATAGATCATGTCAGCGGTACTTGATACACCCGTCGCCGTAAGGCGCACCGCAATGGACCTGCTCGCACGACGCGAGCACGGTCGTGTCGAGCTGACGCGCAAGCTGCGTCAGCGCGGCGCAACTCCTGAACTCATCGAACCCGCCCTCGACCGTCTTGTGGAAGAAGGGCTGCTGTCCGAAGCTCGCTATCTCGAAAGCTTTGTCTCATACCGTGCACGCTCGGGCTACGGTCCTGCACGTATTCGTGAGGAGCTGAACCAGAGAGGGCTGCAACGGGCGGAAGTCGAGCAGGCGATTCGGGAGTGTGGCTTCAACTGGCAGGAAAAGATGCACGAAACCTGGCAGCGCAAGTTTGCCGGTCAGTTGCCAGCAGATGCGCGGGAGCGCGCTAAACAGGGGCGCTTTCTGAGTTATCGCGGTTATCCAATGGATATGATCGGCCGCTTGTTGAGCGGCCGTGGCGAGGATGACTGATTCTCAGGTTTCCTTTGACGATTCGGATTCCCGGATCTTCATCTCTGCTCTTGGCTGAGCCCAGTTCTCCGACAAATTGATGTAGTCCACCAATTCCCGCAAACGCCCTTGATTGCGTCCACTGAAAGTAAAAACCAGACGCGTCAGATGGCTGAAATCAGCCTCGTGCTCTTCACCCTGATAAGCATGTTGCTGGAAGTCTTCAGCCAGCCGCAGATCGGCGAAGGCTTCCTGCATGGTCGCAAGCGCCTGCTCGGTGAGTGGATGATGCATGCGGATAATGAATTTGTTCTTCAGCCAGCGGCTTGAATGGAAGTTGCTGTAGAACTGATGAATCTCCTCAACTGCTTCTTCTGCGCTGTAGACCAGACGCATTAGCTTCATGTCGTTGGGCAGAATGTAGCGGTTGTCTTCAAGCTGATTCTTGATGAAGTCCAGTGCGCTCTGCCAGAAGCTACCGCCCGGCACATCCAGCAGCACGATAGGCACCAGCGGGCTTTTACCTGTCTGAATCAGCGTCAGTACTTCAAGCGCTTCATCGAGCGTGCCGAACCCACCTGGGCAAAGCACCAGCGCATCGGCCTCTTTGACGAAGAACAGCTTGCGGGTGAAGAAGAAATGGAAGGGCAGCAAATTGCCGGTCCCTTCCACTGTGGCATTGGCATGTTGCTCGAACGGCAACGTGATGTTGAAGCCCAGGCTGTGATCGAGCCCGGCGCCTTCATGGGCCGCAGCCATGATGCCGCCACCTGCACCGGTGATGACCATCAGATCTGCTTTGGCCAGCAGCGCGCCAAGCTCTTTGGCCATTGCGTACAGTGGATGCTCAACCGGCGTGCGCGCCGAGCCGAATACAGTCACCTTGCGACGTCCGCGGAATTGCTCAAGTACCCGGAAAGCATTGTCCAGTTCGCGCAAGGCTTGCAGAGTGATTTTGGCGTTCCAGCGATTGCGGTCGTCCTGAGCCATGCGCAGCACAGTGAGCATCATGTCGCGGTAAAGCGGAAGGTTCGGGCTGTCGGGGGCTACCAGATTGATCTGTTCCTCGATCTTGCTGATGAGGTCGTTACCGTTACTTTGGAAGTGGTTGCTTAAAAGGTCGTTGGGTACATAGGGCATTAAGGGCTTCTCCGTGCGCGAAATCATCGCTCCAGCTCGCACCGCCGTCTGAAGCGTGACGCTTATTCCAATTCGATAATGTGCCTAGCCTGCATGGAACTGGCAACGTTTGTTTATGGCATCAAATTTCCGCGGATCGAACCGGGAGGGGGTTGGCGAATGGAATAGAGGACACACGGAGCACTGGCGGGCAGTGACGGAGAATTTGTAGAAGCAGCTACTCGCTCCAACATTATTAAAATCAATTTTACGCAGGCACCATCGCAAACCCGATGCCAAAGCGGTTCTGTGGGAGGCGGGCTTGCCCGCGATGCAGGCACCTCGGTGTGTCAGTTGAACCGAGTCGCCCTTATCGCGGGCAAGCCCGGCTCCCACATGTCAGCGTCCTCAGGACGAGACTGAGTACGTCCTTACTTCTTGACCGAACAGTCGCTAGCCTTGAAGACCTGGCTGGTCACGGGGCGGTTGGTCTTGTACTCGGTGAATTGATACTTCAGCACAGCACCTTTGGTCATCAACTGGCGATAGCCGTTGTTATGACAAACACTGTTGCCCAACTGGTTGCGGACCGCATCGGGATTGGCGCGCATTTGCTGGGCCTGGCCTTCGCGAACACTCAAATGATTGATCAACTGGTTACCATCAACCGTGTAGCCCTGATCAAGAATGTCCTCGTTGATAGCCCGTGGCGTGCCGACGCTGCTTTCCTTCGCAACTTTTTCGAGCATTTTGCTCAATTCGAAATCCTGCTTCGACGCCGCCTGGGCGAAGAACGGGACGGCGAGCAGCAGCGTAAGAGTAGGGACGGTAAGGCGCAGCATTAAATTCTCCTGATTCAGTGACTGGCCCGTTGGACCGGTGACTTGGACGTATGTTCAGCAGGCAGCAGGGCTGGATGCGCATGAATGGTGGGGAAGTATAAGGATGACGCGCAGTGAAAGCGATTCATCCATCGACAGTGCGGGCCGGATGGGGCACCGCTCTGATAAACTGCGCGGACTATTCAGCCCGCCGAGTTACTCCAGTGTTCACGCTTTCCATTCATCGACGCATGCCTTCATGAGTCACGCCGTTTCTCGCCTGCGCGACCGCCGACTGGCGCAGAGTACCAAGCCGTTTATTGCTCGTGGGTCGCGCGCGCCCCGCTGCAATCAGTGTCGGGTCATCCCCGAATACTGTCTGTGCGGATGGAAGCCAAGTGTGGCTGCAAAATCGGCGATGTGCCTGTTGATGTATGACACCGAGCCGCTGAAGCCAACGAACACCGGCTGGCTGATTGCCGATGTGATCGACGATACCCATGCATTCGGCTGGTCACGCATCGACGTCGACGAGCAATTACTGGCGTTGCTGGATGATCCCCAATGGCAGCCCTATATCGTTTTCCCCGGAGAGTTTGTCGCCCCGGAGCGAGTGGTCAATCAGGTCGTGCAGGAGGAGGGCAAGCGTCCGCTGTTTATCCTGCTGGATGCAACCTGGACCGAAGCGCGGAAGATGTTTCGCAAAAGCCCTTACCTTGAACGTTTTCCGGTGCTCAGCCTTGAGCCGGAACAGATGTCCCGCTACCGCCTGCGACGCTCCAAACGTGACGATCATTTCTGCACCGCCGAAGTGGCTGCATTGTGTCTTGAGCTGGCGGGTGATACGCAGGCCAGTGGTGTGCTGGATGCCTATCTGGATGTATTTACTGCCCACTATCTGGGTGCGAAGTATCAAAAAGCCATCGATTCAGATGATGTGTCCCATACTCACCTGAAGGCTTTTCTCTGACCGGATGATGTCGCACTGCGAGTTACCCGCAGATGAGCGCACAATAACGGCCGTTGGCTACCGGGTTAATGCTTGACCACCCCGGTTTCGCTGGGCATGCTGGCGCCGCACAAAGCGCCGGATGCTTGTTTTTTGCAGGACTGGCTGGGGCTGCGTGTTGTTGCAACAAACGTTTGCTGGCATCTGCCCATGCCGTGCTGGGTGCTGAATGGATCGGCGCTCACTTAATCAGTACAGGAACACCCCATGACTTACGAAATCCTGATTGCCGATGACCATCCGCTGTTTCGCAGCGCGTTGCATCAGGCGTTAAGCCTTGGCCTTGGCCCGGACGTGAGGCTGGTGGAAGCCGATAGCATTGCTCAGCTGGAAGCCTGCCTGGGTGAAAAATCCGACTGGGATCTGGTGTTGCTGGATTTGAACATGCCGGGCGCTTATGGCTTTTCCGGTCTGGTGCTGCTGCGCGGGCAATATCCGCAAATACCGGTGGTAATGGTTTCGGCGCAGGAAGAGGCTGCGATTGTCGTCAGGTCCCGGGAGTTTGGTGCCAGTGGTTTCATTCCCAAGTCGAGCCCATTGGAGACTATTCAGAAGGCGGTACGCACGGTTCTTGAAGGCGATGTCTGGTGGCCGCCTCAGGTCAATGAAACCGTCAGTGTTTCTGACGAAGCCAAAGCTGCGAGTGCTGGCCTGGCCAGTTTGACGCCTCAGCAGTTCAGGGTTCTGACAATGGTCTGTGAGGGATTGCTGAACAAGCAGATTGCCTATGAGCTGACTGTGTCTGAAGCTACGATCAAGGCCCATGTCACCGCGATATTCCGCAAGCTGGGAGTCCGTACCCGGACCCAGGCTGCGTTGCTTCTGCAACAGCTGGAATCCATTTCCCCGAACGGATAATCCAGAGCGCTACAGGCGTTCACATATTTTTGATCTGTCCTGAATTAGCTTCCATCATCTTTTTTGCACAGCAGCCTATCTATGTCTCCTTTCAAAGGCCAAACGGGCCTGAAACGTATCCTGAATGCCGCCGGTTATTCGTTCGATGGCCTGTCTGCCGCTTTCAAGGGTGAAGCTGCATTCCGGCAACTGGTGCTTCTCAATGTGGTCCTTGTGCCGCTGGCATTAATAGTCGACGTCAGCAAAGGCGAGCGGGCACTGTTGATCGCGGTCTGTCTGCTGGCGTTGATCGTTGAGCTGCTCAATTCGGCGGTCGAAGCAGCCATCGACCGCATCTCGCTGGACTTGCATCCGCTTTCGAAAAATGCCAAGGACATGGGCAGTGCGGCCCAGATGGTCTCGCTGACCATGATCGCCGCAGTCTGGTTGTTGATTCTGTTCGGTTAAGTCACCGGGTACATGCTCGGCAGCACGATTTCGTCACTGCGTTGCACCCCTTCGGTCAATGACCGACACAGGTCGAGAAACTCACGCATGGCAGAGGTTTGATACTTCTGCTTGTGCCAGATGAAGTAAAACTCTCTGGACAGGTCCAGCTCCGGTGTTTCCACCGCCACCAGACTGCCGCGCCGAATTGCATCCCTGAGCGCCAGTCGGGAAATGCAGCCAATACCCAGACCCGATTCCACGGCACGTTTGATGGCTTCGGTGTGTTCAAGCTCCAGACGCACATTCAGTGCATTACGATGATGACGCATCGCCTGATCAAACGTCAGGCGTGTGCCTGAACCTTGCTCGCGCAGAATCCACGCTTCTCCAGTCAACTCTTCCAGGCTGGCGTGCCCGCGTTTGGCCAGCGGATGCTGAGGCGCGCAGAACACCACCAGTTCGTCTTCGACCCAGCGCTGCACCTCAATGTCAGGATGAGTGCAATCACCCTCGATCAGACCGAGGTCAATTTCGTAGTGGGCAACTTGCTGCACGATGTGCGCGGTGTTCTGCACATGCAGTTTGACCTGGCTTTCCGGGTGACGCTGCATAAAGCTGCCGATCAACAGCGTCGCCAGATAGTTGCCAATGGTCAGGGTGGCGCCCACCGCCAGTGAGCCGAAGCCGGACTTGCCATTGAGCAGGTCTTCGATCTCTTTTGCCTGGTCCAGCAGGGCAACCGCCTTGGGGAGCAACTGCCGTCCGGTGGCATTCAGGCTAAGACGTTTGCCGGCACGATCAAACAGCTGGCAACTGGACTGGCGCTCCAGTTCGGTGATGGAGGTACTGGCCGCCGATTGCGATAGCGACAGAAGGATCGCCGCACGGGAAACGCTTTCCTGCTGGGCGACGGCTACAAAAACCTGAAGTTGACGTAAAGTAAATCGCATATCTATATAACCGATTACCCATATCTTAATAATTCATTTAACAGATATTGTGCTTCCCACTAGAATACTGCGCAATAGCGTTCCTCCCCGGCGCAAGCGAATTTCAGGAGTTTTCACGTCAATGAGCAACATGAACCACGAGCGTGTTCTAAGCGTCCACCACTGGAACGACACACTCTTCAGTTTCAAGTGCACCCGCGATCCAGGTCTGCGTTTCGAGAACGGTCAGTTCGTCATGATTGGTCTGCAGCAGCCAAACGGTCGCCCGCTCATGCGCGCCTATTCCATCGCCAGCCCGAACTGGGAAGAGCATCTCGAATTTTTCAGCATCAAAGTGCCTGACGGTCCCCTGACTTCGCAGCTGCAACACTTGAAGGAAGGCGACGAGATCATCATCAGCAAAAAGCCTACAGGCACGCTGGTACTCGACGACCTCAAGCCGGGCAAGCATCTTTACCTGCTCAGCACCGGTACCGGTCTGGCGCCGTTCATGAGCGTCATTCAGGACCCTGAAACCTACGAGCGCTTCGAGAAAGTCATTCTGTGTCATGGCGTGCGTTACGTGAACGAAGTCGCTTACCGCGAATTCATCACCGAACACCTGCCACAGAACGAGTTCTTCGGCGAAGCACTGCGCGACAAGCTGATCTACTACCCAACTGTTACGCGCGAGCCGTTCGAGAACGAAGGTCGTTTGACTGACCTGATGCGTAGCGGCAAGTTGTTCAGCGACATCGGGCTGCCACCGATCAACCCTCAGGACGACCGCGCCATGTTGTGCGGTAGCCCAAGCATGCTCGATGAAACCAGCGAAGTGCTCAACAGCTTCGGTCTGACGGTTTCTCCGCGTATGCGTGAGCCGGGCGATTATCTGATCGAGCGTGCATTCGTCGAGAAGTAAGCGCTGAAATTACGGGGTGGAATGTGTTCGCACATTCCGCTGATGTGACAAGAAAACCGCCTGGGGGTCACGGACCGGGCGGTTTTTTTGTGGGCGCAGATAAATGGCCTGATCAGGCGTTCGCCAGCACCACTTCGAGCACCTTGATGACACCAGGCTCGGGATAGTGCCAGCGTACGTCCAGATCCCAGAACTGCGCACCGTAGCGGCGTTCCGGAGTCGGTGTCTGATAGGCGGGGCGAGGATCCTGCGCCAGGCATTGCTCGATCAACTCGATCAGAGGCTCATCGAGACGCGAGCCGTGCTCGTGAGCCTGCTTCAAGGCTGACGCTTCCCAATCCACTGGAATGAGTTCAGGGGCGGCGTTCGCGATAGCGTTGGTGGCACTCGGCACGTTGTCGGCGTAAGGCACGTAGGGCTTGATGTCCAATACTGGCGTGCCGTCCAGCAGGTCGATGCCCGACAAATACAGACGTCCGGCTTCGACTTTGTCCAGTTTTACCACCGACTGGCCGATGCCATTTGGACGATGGGTAGCGCGGGTCGCGAATACGCCCATCGACTGATTACCGCCCAGTCTCGGGGGACGTACTTTCAGGCGAGGCTTTTCTTCCAGTGCCAGATGAAAGAGGAACAGCAACCAGACATGGCTGACCTGCTCCAGACCTTGCACCGCATCCCCCTGATCGAACGGCGCGACCAGTTCCAGCACGCCGCGGGCCGCTGGCGCCAGTTGTGGCTGGCGCGGAATGGCGAACTTCTCCTTGAAGCAGGAGCGGACGAAGCCGATGGGGGAGACGGTGTAGGAGTCAGGCATAAGATGTGTCTGAATTGAAGTTTGACCGTGGGAGCGAATTTGTTCGCGAAAGGGCCGGTACATCCAATACATCTCGATGGTACTGAAGGCCTTATTCGCGAATGAATTCGCTCCCACAGGTTTTCTACGCGGCAGTAGAAAATGGATCAGCCGCGAACCCGCAGGGTCAGGCCCTTGAGGAAGTTGCGCAGCAACTGGTCGCCACACGTACGGTAGTTGCTGTGACCGAATTTGCGGAACAGAGCGCTCAGTTCAGGCTTGGATACCGGAAATTCCACTGACTTGAGAATGGCGTGCATGTCTTCTTCTTTAAGCTCGAAGGCAACGCGCAGTTTCTTCAGCACGGTGTTGTTGGTGACGGGCAGTTCGACTGGCTGAGGCGGACGGCTCTCGTCCTTGCCGCGCTTGAAGATCACCAGACCATCCAGGAAGTGCGCCATGATTTCATCGCTGCAATTCAGATAGCCTTCTTCCTCTTCCTTTTTGGTGAAAGCGATGACATCAGCCTTGGAAATTTCCATTCCGCCAAGCTTTGTG
The DNA here is from genome assembly GCF_021147825.1 of Pseudomonas quasicaspiana. NCBI lineage: Bacteria > Pseudomonadati > Pseudomonadota > Gammaproteobacteria > Pseudomonadales > Pseudomonadaceae > Pseudomonas > Pseudomonas quasicaspiana. The sequence continues at coordinate 86,888 of NZ_JAGTPI010000010.1, read as the reverse complement.
ATGTCGACAATCTTGCCGTCGCTGATATCAAGCATGTAGCGCACGCTGCGCAATACGTCGTTGTTCATCATGATGCGTAAATCCTGATAAGGCTGGGGTCACGTTGCATGAGCGGGTCATGCAGCATTGAACTGAATTTAGAACTTCTCTTTGGAAGTCATGTAGCGCCATTGGCCTTCGGGAAGCTTGCCCATGGACACGCCGCCAATGCGGATACGGCGGACTGAAACGATCTTCAGGCCCACGGCCTCACACATCTGGGCGATTACGCCAGGCTGAGGGTTTTTCATCGCGAAACGCAGGCGGTTCTCGCTCTGCCAGCTGGCTTTGACCTTGGGCAGTTCTGTGCCCTTGTAAGTCATGCCGTGATTGAGACGGTTGAGGCCGTGGGCGACCATCTCGCCGGAGATTTCCACCACGTACTCTTGCTCGATCTTGCTGCGGTCATCGGTGAGTTTGCGCAGGATTTTCCAGTCCTGGCTGAACACCATCAGGCCGCTGGCATTGGCCTGCAGGGTCGAGATGGGTTCAAGACGCAGAAAGTGCCCTTTGAGCGGACGTTTACCAAAGCTGTGTTCTTCCGAGAGGGTGGCAGGGGTAATCAGTGCCAGCGCATCGGCTTCGCTGAGGGCGGCCGGTTTGTGGAAAATGATGGTCACCGGCTCGGGCGCATCGGCCTTGGCTTCGCGATCAAGGACGACGGTTTCGGTATCAACCTTGTACTGCGGTTCATCGATGACTTTACCGTCCACGGTGACCCAGCCGCCTTCGATATACAGCTCAGCCTCCCGGCGGGAGCAGCCGGTGAGTTCGATCAGGCGTTTGGAGAGGCGGATGGGTTCTGACATGAAAAAAAGCCGTTACGTGGGAGAAAGGCCGACATTGTACCCGTGCGCGCAAGGTTAATCGCGGCAACATTGCAAATGGTGTGTAATCGGGTCGCTGCCCTCGCCGTCGAGGCAGCTCCTGCAAGAGGGGGCCTGGTATCAAAGCCGCTGCTCCAGCCTCATCCGCAACATCGGATACGGCTGTCCAAGCCCGTCCACTTCCGTACGGTTGATCACTTCGAAGCCCTGCTTGAGGTAAAAGCCCAATGCCTGTGGGTTTTGTTCGTTGACGTCCAGCTCGCGGATCCTGAAGTGTTTGATGCTGTAATCCAGTAGCTGTTTGCCTAGCCCTTGGCCGCGATGGTCGGCCTCAATGAACAGCATCTCCAGCTTGCCGATGCTGACGCCAGCAAAGCCCGTGATGTTCAGGTGCGAATCCCGGGTGCAGAACAGCGTCACGGTATCCAGATAGCGGGTCAGTAACAGCTCTCTAAGCTGCACGATGTAAGCTTCTGGCAAAAAGTCATGGCTCGCGCGGACGGCGCTTTCCCAGACCTGGATCAGTTGCGGATAGTCATTTTTATCCGCGCTGGAAATCGCCGGATGTTGCATGGGGTTTGGCTCCATTGAAGATCGCTTTGTGTTCCTGACACGTCGCTGTCTCTCATCAAAAAACTACAAGTTTCTGATATGGAATGCTTTTCTGTAGGAGCTCACGAGCACCGCGAGGCAGCGATGGCGGTCTGTCTGATACACCGCTATCGCGGCCTCGCGGTGCTCGTGCGCTCAGGTTCAATATTTGGTTTGAGACAGCGCGGTGTCTGGGATACGGGGCGATCTTCTACAAAAAATGCATTTCACTTAAAGGATTACATCTGTTCGACAAGAAGCAGTGCACACGGACTAGCTTAGCCCCTTCGAAGGCAAAAAAAGCCCCGCCGTTTGAAGGGCAGGGCTGTTTTGTTGCATCAGCTCAACGGAGGGTCAGAGCGTCTCGGCCCAAAGGTCGTATTCGTCTGCGTCGGTAACGCGGCACATTACTTTGTCGCCTGGCTTGAGGGTGCTGTTTTCATCCAGAGCGATGAATACGTTGCCGTCAATTTCCGGTGCGTCGAAGAAGCAGCGGCCTACGGCGCCTTGTTCGTCAACTTCGTCAATCAGCACTTCGATTTCCCGGCCGATTTTCATTTGCAGGCGAGCTGCGCTGATGGCCTGTTGGTGCGCCATGAAGCGGTCCCAGCGATCCTGTTTGACGTCGTCCGGCACAATGGCCGCGTCCAGCAGGTTGGCCGGCGCGCCCTCAACCGGCGAGTACTGGAAGCAACCGACGCGATCCAGTTGCGCTTCGGTCAGCCAGTCCAGCAGGTATTGGAAGTCTTCTTCGGTTTCGCCGGGGAAGCCAACGATGAAGGTGGAGCGGATGATCAGGTCCGGGCACTGTTCGCGCCAGTTCTTGATGCGGGCCAGGGTCTTGTCTTCGAAAGCCGGGCGCTTCATCAGCTTAAGGACTTTCGGGCTGGCGTGCTGGAAGGGGATATCCAGATACGGCAGGATTTTCCCGGCTGCCATCAGTGGAATCAGCTCGTCAACGTGCGGATACGGATAAACGTAGTGCAGACGGACCCAGACGCCCATGGTGCTGAGGGCCTGGCACAGCTCGGTCATGCGTGTCTTGACCGGAGCGCCATTCCAGAAGCCGGTGCGGTACTTGATGTCGACACCGTAGGCACTGGTGTCCTGAGAGATCACCAGCAGTTCTTTCACGCCGGATTTGACCAGACGCTGTGCTTCGTCGAGCACATCGCCCACCGGGCGGCTGACCAGCTTGCCGCGCATCGACGGGATAATGCAGAAGCTGCAACTGTGATTGCAGCCTTCGGAAATTTTCAGGTATGCGTAATGGCGCGGGGTCAGCTTGACGCCTTGTGGCGGCACCAGATCGATCAGCGGGTTGTGATTGAGGTTGGGTGGCGCGGCATCATGCACTGCGTTGACCACTTGCTCATACTGCTGCGGGCCGGTTACGGACAGTACGCTTGGATGCACGTCACGGATCACGCTTTCATCAACACCCATGCAACCGGTGACGATGACCTTGCCGTTTTCTTTGATGGCGTCGCCAATCACTTCCAGCGATTCAGCCTTGGCCGCGTCGATGAAGCCGCAGGTGTTGACCACAACAACATCGGCGTCCTGATAAGTCGGCACGACTTCGTAGCCTTCCATGCGCAGTTGGGTGAGGATGCGCTCGGAGTCAACCAAAGCTTTTGGGCAACCCAGACTGACGAACCCGACCTTGGGAGCGGATGGCGTGGTGACGGTGGACATTGACTAACCTCGGCGGAGATGTGGGCTTCGGCATTTAGCCGAGGCAACAGCTGGGCGCTGGTATCCCGTACAGGATTCGTGCGCCTCTGATCAAAAAGTGCGCAATTCTAGCGATCAGCCCTGCGATTGACCAGTGTTATGCAGAGAATTACGACGAGTGCTGCGCTATGCTTCGCGTCGTTACGAAATATGTCTGGTTTTTGCGTAGCCACCAGCACGCAATCTGTATGGGTGAGTCTGAGCACTGTCGTGTGCTTTTGCGGTTCAAACCCAGGTTTCAGGAGTGGTAAATGAGTCAAGCAAACAGTCAGGCTGGAACCGGACATCCAGTGTCAAAACCCTTCGCGCTGTTGATCGCCGCGGTTGGTGTGGTTTACGGCGATATCGGCACCAGCCCGCTGTACACCTTGAAAGAGGTGTTTCAGGGCGGTTATGGCGTAGACGTCACCCATGACGCCGTACTCGGCATTCTGTCGCTGATCTTCTGGTCACTGATCTGGGTCGTTTCCTTCAAGTACATGGCGTTCATCCTGCGTGCTGATAACCAGGGCGAGGGCGGCATCATGGCGCTTACCGCCCTGGCGCGTCGGGCCACCATCAAGTATCCGAAACTGCAAATGACCATGGTCGTTTTCGGTCTGTTCGGTGCCGCGCTGTTTTACGGGGACAGCATGATTACCCCGGCGATCTCGGTGCTGTCGGCCATGGAAGGGTTGGAGCTGGCCTTTGATGGTATCGATCACTGGGTAGTGCCGATGGCGCTGGTGGTGCTGGTTGCGCTGTTTTTGATTCAGCGTCATGGCACTGCGCGTATCGGCGTTTTGTTCGGGCCAGTGATGGTCACCTGGTTTGTCGTGCTTGGGCTGTTGGGGATCAATGGCATTGCGCATCAGCCGGAAGTGCTGCACGCCATGAACCCGGTGTGGGCCGTGCGCTTCTTTATCGTTCATCCAGGCATCGGCGTCGCAATCCTCGGTGCAGTGGTGTTGGCGCTGACCGGTGCCGAAGCGCTGTACGCCGACATGGGCCATTTTGGTCGCAAGCCGATTGCTCGTGCCTGGTTTGCGCTGGTGCTTCCCGCGCTGGTGCTCAACTATTTCGGTCAGGGCGCGCTGGTTCTGGAAAATCCCGAAGCGGCGCGTAACCCTTTCTATCTGTTGGCACCCGGTTGGGCTTTGCTGCCGCTGATCGGACTGTCGACGCTGGCGACGGTAATCGCCTCACAAGCGGTGATTTCCGGCGCGTTCTCCATGACCTTGCAGGCGATCCAGCTTGGCTACATCCCGCGCATGCACATTCAGCACACATCCAGTGACGCCCAGGGCCAGATTTATATTGGCGCGGTGAACTGGTCGTTGATGGTCGGTGTGATTCTGCTGGTATTGGGGTTCGAGTCTTCTGGCGCGCTGGCCTCGGCCTATGGCGTTGCGGTAACCGGGACCATGTTCTGCACCACCATTCTGGTGTCGTCGGTCATGCTGCTGCTCTGGAAGTGGCCTGCAGTTCTGGCGGTGCCGCTGTTGTTGGCGCTGCTCCTGGTGGACAGTCTGTTCTTCGCTGCCAACGTGCCTAAAGTCATTCAGGGTGGCGCGTTCCCGGTCATTGCCGGGGTGGTGTTGTTTATCCTGATGACCACCTGGAAGCGCGGTAAGCAACTGCTGGTGGAGCGTATCGATGAGGGCGGGCTGCCGCTGCCGATTTTCATCAGCAGTATCCGTGTTCAGCCGCCGCACCGGGTTCAGGGCACAGCGGTGTTCCTGACTGCTCGCAGTGATGCCGTTCCGCATGCGCTGTTGCACAACATGCTGCACAACCAGGTGCTGCACGAGCAGGTGGTGTTGCTGACGGTGGTCTATGAGGACACGCCTCGTGTGCCAGCGCATCAGCGTTTTGAAGTTGAGGCTTATGGCGAAGGCTTCTATCGAGTGATCCTGCATTTTGGCTTTATTGATGAGCCGGATGTGCCCGCTGCACTGGCCCTGTGTCACTTGGAAGAGCTGGATTTCAGCCCAATGCGCACGACTTATTTCCTGAGTCGCGAAACGGTGATCCCTTCGAAGATTGTAGGAATGGCCCGATGGCGTGAGGCGCTGTTTGCCTTCATGTTAAAGAACGCCAACGGAAATCTGCGCTTCTTCAAGTTGCCGTTCAACCGGGTTATCGAGCTGGGAACGCAGGTTGAAATGTAGGGCGCGGTAAGCAAAGGGCAAGATTGCGTTGCAGTTGTAGGAGCGCGCTTGCCCGCGATGACGTTGTAGCTATCAAGACAGGCATTAGCCAAAACAAAAAATCCCCGCAGCCTCACAGCTGACGGGGATTTTTTTGTGTTGCCTTAAAGCGACTTACTGCGCTGTGGTCTTGCCCTGACGCTTGTTGATGAAAGCAATCAAACGCTTGGCCAGAGCCGGGTAGTTTTCGTCGAAGTGGTGACCCCCAGGCAGTTGGAGTTTCTCGCCAACAGCCGTGGTATCAGTACAGCCACTTTCCTTGATCTCTTCCACGCCATACACGCACAGCACTTTATCGCCCGGCAATTTCGCCATTTCCGGACCCGTTTGCAGATCCTTGCCTGCCGCACCTAGCCAGCCATCGACGCGAATCTCGAAACTGCCAGTGCGTGCGAAAGCCAGCAGAATCATGCCGTCGACTCGGTCCTGATCTTCTTGCGCCAGACGGTTATAAACCGCTGGCAGTACATCTGCGCCGAACGAGTAACCCGCCAGAATAAAACGCTTGGCACCCCATTTCTGACGGTAGTGCTGCATCAGCTCGGTCAGGTCAGCTGCGGTCTGCTCAGGGGATTTGTGTTCCCAGTAATAACGCAGCACGTCGATGCCAACCACTGGATAGCCCATGCCGGCCATGTCCCCGGCAACAACTTTGTCCAGATCACGCCAGCCACCGTCACCGGACAGGAACAGCGTCACGGTATCCGAGGGTTGAGCAGCAGGCACTTCGACCACAGGGATGCCCAGACCGCCGCCTTTATCGTCTTCGCCGACCAGCTTGCGGCGCAGCTCGCTGTTGAGGACTTGCGGCAGCTTGATGTCGTAATCGCTGATGCTGGTATCGGCGTTGGCCTGATCGCGCACGAACGCTGCCGGCTCATCGTCCGGAGCATCGTTCCATGCCACCATCCAGTGACCGTGTGGCGCGGTTTTGGGCAGCGGCACGTCACAGATCACCGGTGGGGTCTCGTCGGGCTCAAGTGCCTTGACCGGCTGAGAAGGTACTTCCAGATAGAAGCCTACTGAAATGGCCTCCGCCTTGTCGTTGTTCTGCCCGGCGAGCCAGCGCCATGCGAGCGTTGCGCCTGGGCCGATACCGGCCACAACGGTCGGCGCTTCGTCGAGTTTGCCAAGCGCCTCGTTGAAGGTCTTCTGCTGCAATGTGCAGTCTGCTTTGGGCAGTACGACCTGAATGATTCGGGCAGAGGCATCCTGGCTCAGCGCCTGCAGTTGTTTGTCCGACAGCAAGTCGTCTGCGGTGACTGCCAGTGCGACACGAACCTTGGCTCGGGTGCCCGGTGTGACAGTGGTCAGGGCCGAGCCGTCGGTCAATGTTGAACGGTCCAGTGTTGCCGGTGGGGCGGGGCGGCTCCACAGCCATACCCCGAGAATCAGAACCACAACAAACAGCAGTGCTGCGAGCAAAATGCGCCGGTAGCGTTGAATCATCAGCGTTTCACCAATCCAGTCAGGCCGCCCGCAATCAGGGCAGCGGTGTCAGCCAGTGCCACCAGCGGATCGAGTCCGGCGGGCACGGCCATATAGCGAGGTTCCCAGTCAGGCTGGAATTTGTCTTTGAAGCGACGCAGACCCTGGAAGTTGTAGAGCTGCTCGCCGCGACGGAACACCATCGAACCCAGGCGCTGGGTCAGAGGCGCGCCACGGCGCGGTTGCAAGCCCGACAGCGGCACCATGCCCAGGCTGAAGCGTTCGTAGCCGTGTTCTTTGTAATACAGAATCAGCCCGACCATCATGAACTCCATGGTCAGCTTCGGTGCATCAGGGTGAGCGCGCATCAGGTCCAGGCTGGCAAGGTCACGACGCGAAGTCTCCAGCAGGTTGGCGAACGCCACCGGCTTACCTTCGAAGTGGATGATCGCGATACGGAAATGCTTGAGGTACTCAGGGCTGAAACGACCCAGCGAGAAGCCTTTTTCACGGACATTCTTGCCGGTAAGCCAGGCGTCGGAGATGATTTTCAGCTCCTCCAGCGGTGCCTGACCTGCTTCATAGATCTCCAGTGACAAACCGTCACGTCCACCCCGATTCCAGGTGTAGCGCAGGTCTTTCATTTCCTTGCCCTTGGCTTCGATATCAAAGCGCAGCAAGTTGACGCGTGCCTCTTCACCCAGCTTGATCGCGGTCAGGCCGATGTCCATATAGAACGGCAGATTTTCTGCGCGCACTTGATAGAACACTGGCCGGGCGTGGTGCACATCACACAGGTCACGGAATTGCCAGATCAGCTCGGCGCGCTGTTGGGTTGGGCCGATCGGATCATAGAGGGCCACCAGGCTGCGGCCCCGATGGGCGTACATCAGAAATGCATTGCCTTGTGGGTGCAGCAGGACAGCCTTGTCACCGGTCAGCACCAGCCCGCCGTCAGGCTGTGACGACGCATTGACGATCTCGGCGGCCTTGGCCAGCTCCGAAGCGTCTGGCAGCTTGATGACCGGGCGCGCAGTGCGCAGTAACCAGGTCAGGGAAATAATGATCAACAAGACGGCGCTGCCCAATGCAGAGCGCAAGCCGCGGGGGGCATCCGCGTCCAGCGTGAACTGCCACCACAACTGATGGCTGTAGGGCACGTCCTGATAGGCGAACAGCAGCAGCCAGAATGAAGCGCCCAACACGCACAGGGTCGCTACCAGATACAGCGGCGAGAAGGGCAGCTCCAGCAGACGGCTCGGGCGGTAGAAAGAGCGACGGAAGATAGCCAGCAGCGCTGCGGTCAGGATCAGCAGTGTGGCTTCTTCATAATCGAAGCCTTTGAGCATCGACAGTGCTGCACCTGCCAGTAGCAGGATGACCGTCAGCATCCATGCGGCCGAGAGGCGACGGCGCAGCCCTTGAGCCAGCAGCAGGCACAGGACGCCAATCAGGCTGGCGCCAAAGTGCGAAAGGTTGATCAGCCGATGAGGGATAAGGAATCCCAGGTCTTCCAGGCGCGTATCGATTTCCGGGGTCGCGCCAGAGAACAGCAGTACGACGCCTGAGAGGAACACCAGCAGCGCCAGAATCGGTGCCGCCAGACCCGAAGCGACGCGCATCGCCTGTTTGGTTGGCAGCAACCGCTGACCTTCAGTAAACAGCAGCACCAGACACGCCAGTAACAGTGGCAGGACGACGTAAATCATCCGATACAGCAGCAACGCAGCAGCCAGCGGGGCGGCGCCAAGCTCGTTGGCAAAGGCGGCGAGCAGGATGGCCTCGAAAACTCCCACGCCACCGGGTACATGGCTAAGCACGCCAGCGGCGAGGGCCAGCAGATACACCAGTACAAATGCACCGAAGGGAGGGGATTGTGGCAGCAGGAGGTAGAGAACAGTCGCAGCGGCCGCAACGTCCAGTGCCGTAATCACCAGTTGCATCAGCGTCAGGCGTACGCCGGGAAGGCGCAGAGTGCGGCGTCCGGCACGCACCAGCAGGGTATGCGGGATGGTCTGCTCGGGCAGTCGGCGGCGATAAATTGCAATGGCCAGCACAGCGGTCAGCACGAGTACGCCAATAGCGATGCCTGCCAGCACGTTTACCGGGGTGTGCAGCGCCAGCGATGCTCCGGACAGATTGCTCAGGGTTGCCAGTGCTGCCAGCGGTGGCAGGGCGCATCCTAGAGAAAGGCTGGCAAACAGCGTCATACGGGCTACTTCGACCGCGCCAATACCTTTGCGGGAGTACAGTCGATAGCGCACCGAACCGCCCGACAGCATCGACAGGCCTACGGCGTTACCAATGGCGAAGGCTGTGAAGCCGCCCATGGCGAGGGTTTTGTTGGGTAGATCAACCCCGGCGTAACGACTGGCAGACCATTCATAGCCCAGCAGAATAATGAAGCCGATCACCGTGGCCAGCAGGGCACCTGCCAGAGACGCGGCAGGCACACTCAGCAATGAATCCTGCAATGCATAGAGATCAAGCTCGCTCAACATGTGTCGGCAAGCAATCAAGGCCACGGCAAATAGCAGCAACGTAACGCCCAGGCCTATGGGCTGGCGATATTTACTCAACAACTCCAGCCATTGGAGGCGGGCAGGTTGGATGGGTTGATTCGCCGTAACTGCTTCGTTCGGTTCTGACGGGTTGGCGCGCATCAATCACTCCTTGGATCGTGCGCGACAGAATGGAGGTATACAGCCAAGTTACCAATCCCTACGCAAAAAATATTTCGAGATGTTAGCGCGTCATCGTCTAACGAGCGAATGGAGCCTGTTTGTTCATGGAGCTGTTCAGCAACAGTTCAGCTATTAAACAGCTATCGGCAGAGGGCTGCAAAACTGTCGGGTTTTGTAATGTTACGTTACAACGAGAGGGTGTGTTGCGGGGAGGGGAAGGGAAAATTGCTTTCCAGCCAACGGGTTGCCCTGTTTTTAGGCGCGCACAAAAAAGGCCACTCTTTCGAGTAGCCTTTTTTGATGTTTGGTTGCGGGAGCCGGATTTGAACCGACGACCTTCGGGTTATGAGCCCGACGAGCTACCAGACTGCTCCATCCCGCGTCTGTGTGGCGGCATTCTACAGCCGAACGACGAGGTGTCAACCTTTAATGTGGAAAGTCGGCAAATAAGTTTGAATTGAGTGGTTGGAGATTTAAGTGCCGGACGGGTAAAGATTTTTGCTCGTCACGTTCCATGAGGTTACAGCCTTTCGGATTGACCTTTTTCTGTAGGCACTCACGGCACCGCGAGGCACTGATGGCGGTTTTTCAGACAAATGCTCGTAAGCTCATGCAGTTGTTTTCGGACCGTCCTCAAACGACACGCACAAAAAAGGCCACTCTTTCGAGTAGCCTTTTTTGATGTTTGGTTGCGGGAGCCGGATTTGAACCGACGACCTTCGGGTTATGAGCCCGACGAGCTACCAGACTGCTCCATCCCGCGTCTGTGTGGCGGCATTCTACAGAGGAACGCCGGGCTGTCAATGACTAATTTTCGGAAATTTCTTTTCCTTCAATCGCTTAGCACCGTTTATTGACCGTTCGGACAAGCTGTAGGCCCCGCTGTGCGGGCCTGTCATGCAATGTTGGGGAGTCGAATAGTGACGCAGATACATCAAATTTTCTCGGGCGAGCGCATCATGAGATGTCACATGTCGATACGAGTGAGATACTGACCTGCCACGCCTCCCGCATAATGCCTACATGACGCAGCGAAAAATCATCCATGTTGACTGTGATTGCTTCTATGCAGCCATCGAAATGCGTGATGACCCTCGACTGGCGGACAAGCCGCTTGCAGTGGGTGGTTCTGCGGACAGACGAGGAGTCATTGCGACCTGCAATTACGAAGCCCGCGCTTATGGTGTGCGCTCGGCCATGTCGTCGCGGCACGCGTTGAAGCTTTGCCCTGACCTCACCATCGTCAAGCCGAGAATGGATGCTTATAAAGAAGCATCCAAAGAAATCCAGACCATCTTCCGTGACTACACCGACCTCATTGAGCCTTTGTCGCTGGATGAGGCGTACCTCGATGTGTCCGACGCCAGTCATTTTTCCGGCAGTGCGACGCGTATTGCGCAGGACATTAGGCGCCGTGTCTCTAAACAGCTGCATATCACGGTGTCGGCCGGTGTTGCGCCTAACAAGTTTCTGGCCAAGATTGCCAGCGACTGGAAGAAGCCCAACGGCTTGTTTGTGATTACCCCGGATCAGGTCGAAGATTTTGTTGCGCAATTACCCGTCAACAAGCTGCACGGTGTCGGCAAGGTGACTGCCGACAAGTTGGGAAAGCTGGGGATTGTCAGTTGTACTGATCTGCGCGACTGGAAAAAGCTGGCGCTGGTGCGAGAGTTTGGTTCGTTCGGCGAGCGTTTGTGGGGGCTGGCTCGCGGCATAGATGAGCGTCCCGTCCAGAATGACAGCAGGCGTCAGTCCGTGAGCGTGGAAAATACCTACGACACTGATCTTCCGGATCTGGTCAGTTGCCTGAAAAAGCTCCCTGAGTTGCTCGAAACGTTGAACGGGCGAATAGAGCGGATGGAGGGGCAATACCGGCCTGGCAAACCGTTCGTGAAGGTGAAGTTTCACGATTTCACCCAGACGACACTTGAGCAGGCAGGGATTGGTCGGGATCTGGACAGCTTCGAGCATCTGCTCACGCAGGCATTTGCCAGGGGCGGCAAGCCGGTCCGTTTGCTGGGGATTGGTGTGCGTCTGCATGACTTGCGAAAAGCACATGAGCAGTTGGAGCTGTTTGCGCGCTGACCGCGCCTTATCGCGAAGCAAACAGGTTACTTACTCTTAGGCGCTGCCGAAGGCTGCGAAGGCGGTATGTCAGGATAAATGCTTCGCAGCCTTCGGCAGCTCCTACAGAAAAACAGAGCGTTTCAGGTCACTTTTCCGCGCCGGGATCTGCTACCAGTCGGCCCGCATCCTTGGCCAGCGATTTCAGGAAATCGCGCTGCAACTGCGGATCGTCCCGTGTCATTTCGATCAGGCTTTGTTCGAGGTCGCTGGCTTCTTCTTCAAGTCCCAGATCAGAAAGGCGCTTGACCCGGTAAACCCACTGGCTAACTTCGTCATCTTCCAGATCGTCGTAAATCAGGCCATGAGCTTCGATCAATTTGCCGCGCAGGCTACGACTGACCACCAGGTCTGCATTGGCGTGGGTGTTGTCCTGATCATCTTCGACGCTCAAATACAGGCGGGTGACATGACTCAAATCCTGTTCAGCAAACGGGCTGTCCAGCAGGCTCAGGCGCAGTACGCCATTGCGATCGGTCATCAGTTCATGCGTCTGGGATCCAGCCTTGACCGTTACCGGGCGTTCACTCCACGGCAGTGTCGTGTTTTCGATTCTCTTGTCCTGCTGTACTTCGTTAATACCTGCCAGGTTTTGCTGAGCGCGCCCGTGGGAAGGTGCATTCATGAAAGGGTTGAGCCCGGCGACACCGTAGTTGATCCAGTCTTTGGTCACGCTGTCCGGTAGGCGGCCCAGAGCGAAGACATTGACCACGTTGGCACCGACGCCCGCGACAACGGCCACTGCACCGAGGGGAATCTCGTAGATTTCCCGCCAGGGCTGATAGGGCGTGTACCGGTCGTAAAGACGAGTTACTTCAAATTCGGTGACCTCAAAGGTCCGTTGCTCGTGGATGCGCACACGTCGTTGCGGCAACTCAAGGGTTTTGGGCTCGCCGAGGTCGATCTGGACGCTGTGCGAGAGCAATTTGCGCTCGATGCGTTCTTCGTGCTCGCTGCGTTGCGACAGTTGATTGGCGCAACCGCTGACCAGGGTGGCGCAAAACAGCACGCAGCCCAGGCTGAAAGGGGATCGCTTGAACATGAGATCTCTTGCGAATTAAGGCGCGTCGTTGCTGAAACGATAGCGCCCATCTTTCGATGGGCGCTATCAGGACTCAGCGGCTGACGCGGCCCTGGATGAAGGACAGTACCTCGGCAACCGGCAGGGCCTGGGCTTCGGACTCGGTCCGGCTCTTGTATTCCAGGTTGCCTTCGGCAAGGCCGCGATCACTGACGACGATACGATGCGGTATGCCAATCAGCTCCATGTCGGCAAACTTGTTGCCAGGGCTGGTTTTCTTGTCGCGATCATCAAGCAGTACTTCGAAACCTGCGGCGGTCAGTTCGGCGTACAGCTTGTCGGTCGCTTCGCGGACTGCGTCAGTTTCGTAGCGCAGTGGAACCAGAGCGATCTGGAAGGGCGCCAGAGTGTCATTCCAGATAATGCCGTTATCGTCGCTGTTCTGCTCGATTGCAGCAGCAACCACGCGGGAAACACCGATGCCGTAGCAGCCCATGGACAGGTTCACCGGTTTGCCGTTCTCGCCCAGCACCTGACACTTCATGGCTTCGCTGTACTTGGTGCCCAGCTGGAAGATGTGGCCGACCTCGATTCCGCGTTTGATTTCGAGGGTGCCTTTGCCATCCGGGCTAGGGTCGCCAGCCACGACGTTACGCAGATCGGCGACGGCTGGAACCGGCAGGTCGCGTTCCCAGTTGACGCCGAAGTAGTGCTTGTCGTCGATGTTTGCACCAATGGCGAAGTCGCTCATCAATTCCACCGAACGGTCGATGATGCAAGTCAGCGGCAGATTCAGCGGGCCCAGGGAGCCGGCACCGGCACCGATTGCAGCGCGCAGTTCGGCTTCGGAGGCCATGACCAGAGGGCTTGCAACCTGCTCAAGTTTGGCGGCTTTGATTTCGTTCAGTTCGTGGTCGCCACGAATGATCAGTGCAATCAGCTTGCCTTCTTCTGCGGCGTGTACCACCAGGGTCTTGATGGTCTTTTCAATCGGCAGGTTGAAGCCTTCTACCAGTTGCGCAATGGTCTTGGTATCCGGGGTGTCGATCAGACGCAATTCTTCAGTTGCAGCGCCACGGCTGGTTTCCCGAGGTACAGCTTCGGCTTTCTCAATGTTGGCGGCGTAATCGGAACCATTGCTGAACACGATATCGTCTTCGCCAGATTCAGCCAGGACGTGGAACTCGTGGGAGCCTGCGCCACCGATCGAGCCGTTATCGGCTTCAACCGGGCGGAATTTCAGGCCCAGACGCGAGAACACGTTGCAGTAAGCCAGGTGCATGCGATCGTAGGTGATCTGCAATGAAGCGTGATCAGCATGGAACGAGTAGGCGTCTTTCATGACGAACTCGCGGCCACGCATCAGACCGAAGCGCGGGCGAATTTCGTCGCGGAATTTGGTCTGGATCTGGTACAGATTGATCGGCAGCTGTTTATAGCTATTAAGCTCGTTGCGGGCCAGATCGGTGATGACTTCTTCGTGGGTCGGACCCAGGCAGAATTCACGGTTGTGCCGGTCTGTCAGGCGCATCAGTTCAGGGCCGTACTGTTCCCAGCGGCCGGACTCTTGCCATAACTCGGCGGGCTGAATACCCGGCATCAGTACTTCCAGTGCGCCAGCAGCGTCCATTTCTTCACGAACGATGGCTTCGACCTTGCGTAATACGCGCAAGCCCATGGGCAGCCAGGTGTAAAGGCCGGAAGCAAGTTTGCGAATCATGCCCGCACGCAGCATGAGCTGGTGGCTGATCACGACCGCATCGGAAGGGGTTTCTTTCTGTGTGGCGAGCAAAAATTGACTGGTGCGCATGGTTGGCCGTTGTCGGTTGCTGAGACTGGAAATGACTGGGCATTGTACGGACAGTGTCTAGTCTCGTACAGGCCGCGACCGCCTCAGGATTGCAGCGAAATCAGATTCATTCATATATGAAAAAGCCCGGCATGAGCCGGGCTTTCTTTAAACGAGAAGCTGAGTGGCGATTACAGGACCGAAATCGGGTAGTCGACAATCAGGCGGAACTCGTTAACGTCGCCTTCACCCTGGTCAGCATTGGCGCGGTGCCATGCTTGACGGATGCGGAACGACAGGTCTTTGACGGGGCCGGTCTGAACCACATACTTGGCTTCAAGGTTGGTCTCGTGGTGCTTGCCGTCTGCACCGTACAGTGGAGCGCCAGCGCTATTGCGGTACTGGGAGTTCGCTGCCAAGCCAGTACCGTCGATGTCGTAGCCCTTGATGTAGCGAGTCATGAAGCTCAAGCCAGGCACGCCGTACGGAGCCATGTTCAAGTCATAGCGAGCCTGCCAGGATTTCTCGCCAGGACCGTTGAAGTCGGAGTACTGGATGGAGTTATTCAGGAAGATCGAGTCGCCACCCTTGTTGTTGTCGCCGATACCGATGTAATCGAATGGTGTATCACCATTGATTTTCTGGAAGGCCAGAGTCACGGTGTGCGCGGCTGCAAACGAATAGGCAACCGAGCCGGAGAATGCAGTGTTACTGATGTCGCCAGCTTTGGCACTACCAGCATCAGTGGTGCGGTAGATGTTGGCATCGAACGCCAGGGACTGATCGTCAGTCAGAGGCAGCGCGTAGTTCACGTTGGCGTAGTACTGGTTCCAGATGTCTTCCAGCTTGGCCGCATAGAAAGCTACACCGAGGCTGTCGGTGATGGCGTATTTACCGCCTGCAAAATCGGCTGAGCTTGCTTCCACACCTGAATAGTTGGAATAGATGCCGCCATCGTGGCTGTTGTCGTTTTGGCTGGTGCCGGAGTAGAAGTGACCTGCTTCGACATCCAGACCTGCGATCTCGCTGCTTTGCAGGCTGATACCGCTGGCTGTCTGAGGCAAGAGGCGAGAGCCGCCGACTGCGAATACCGGGCTTGTAGGCTGCATGTCGCCGACTTTCAGTTCAGTCTTCGAAACGCGGAATTTGACAGCGCCACCGACTTTACCCTGCTCGTCACGGTTATTGCCTTGGCGATCGAGGCTCAGGTTGCCCGAGCCGGCATATTGGTCCTGACCATCCAGCTTCAGACCCCAGTAGCCGAATGCTTCGACGCCGACACCAATGGTGCCTTGCGTGTAGCCAGTGCTGAAGTTGCCCCAGAAACCTTGGGTCCAGTCACGCTGATCACTGCTGCCGCTCCGGTTGTCGCGGTTGAAATAGTAGTTGCGAGCCTTCACGTCCAGCGTGCTGCCTTCAATGAAACCCTTGGCATCAGCCTGATCGCTGACAAACGGTGCAGCCGTTGCCAATTGGGTGCTGGCAGCAGTAACGGCCAGTGCGATTGCGCTCCACTTCATCACTCTCATTGTGACTTGCTCCTTTGGTTTTTAAGAGAAGAGTACCGCCGTCCACCGGTTTTTTTATCTGGACGGCTCTTTCTTTTTTTGTGTCGGCGAAACTTATATCTCGCTGACAATGGTGGCTATAGTTACAGACCTAACCTTGCAAAATCTTTACAGCGCTGTCGCAAATAATTACGGTCCTTGTCGCAAACACAAAGCCTCCAACGGTACTGATCATCAACGATCGGGCCATTGAAATATGAAGCTTGTGCCTTACCTGCGTATTCCTTCCTTTAGTGGATGATTTTCTCCACCTTTCGTGGCTGCTCGTCCTCTGTTCTCCGCCAGAAGATCGCTCAACCTTGCCCAGTAACATAGCAACAACCGTGCACAAAGCTAAGCAGAATGAGAAAAAAACGTGAAAAAACTAGTATTTACTTTCGTTTTTTACGCTAACCACATGAAATTAAAGAGGAAAATATTTCCTTGTTTTTGAAGGGGAATTGAGATTTTCCGTCTGGATAGCGTGTTTGGCCGTCGACAGCGTTACCCCGGTGCGTTTGGCATGTGGGGATTCTCCATGACCGGGCTATCTGTAGAGACAAGGTGGGTTGTTTTGGTGCGATGACAGCCTGTGATGGGTCTCTATTCTCGTGCGTCACTCCCTGGCTGCTCCGTAGCGTTTCATATTCATGACGCAATCGGTTTTGCGGGGTCGTGGCTTATAGGCTCAGGTCGTTTGACCTGTAGCGATATGTAACAACGGTTGTAACGATGGTATCGGTGGCGGTGCGCGAAAAAGGGGCGCTGTCTGCGCTCTGGGGTATTTGCTGGTGCGTGATGCTATCGCGTCTGTCGGCTGAATGAGCAAGACGCAGAGCGTGGGCTGCTGGCAAAAAAATGCTCGTGAGTCAGGTAAGCGATGAAGTCGAGGTTTTTCCCGAGTATCCTGCCGGTTACTGTGCGGCGATATCTGAAATACAAGTCGGCGCAAATTTAACCTGTAGATCAGGAGTTACATCGTGTTCGCTCTGGATTCACGCTTGCAAGAAGATACTTTAGTGATCGGCGATTTCCCGTTGTGCCGACTGCTGCTGTCCAATGATTCAAATTATCCCTGGTTCATTCTGGTGCCTCGGCGTCCGGATATTAGCGAGGTGTTCCAGCTGGATGCGCGGGATCAGTTGCAGTTGTGGCAGGAAACTACGCTGCTGTCAGAGCAATTGAAGGACTTGTTCAACGCTGACAAGCTCAATGTGGCAGCGTTGGGTAACGTCGTCAGTCAACTGCATATGCATGTGATCGTGCGGCGGCGAAGCGACATCGCATGGCCGGCGCCTGTCTGGGGCAAGCATCCGGCTACGCCTTATACGGCGCAGGAGTTTTCACTGGTCAAGGATCAGCTGCGAGCGGTTCTGGTCAAGGACTTCATCTTCGCGGAGGAGTCGGTATGAGTCTGGAGGCACGAGTGACCGATCTGGAGAGCCGACTGGCTTTCCAGGACGATACTATTCAGGCGTTGAATGACGTACTGGTTGCTCAGCAACGAGCATTGGATCGTCTGCAGCAGCAATTTGCGGCAATGCTCAAGCGTCAGGAGGAAATGGGGAGTCAGTTCGAGATTTTCGGCGAGGATGCGCCTCCGCCTCATTACTGAGTTTTCGCACCGCACAAAAAAACGGCCTTCTATATATAGAAGGCCGTTTTTGTATTGCGGTAGAAAGAATCAGCGGCGTGGCAAAGCGGCAATCACATCCTCTGCCTGCAAGCCCTTGTCGCGATTCATCACCGAAAACTCTACACGTTGACCTTCAACCAGTACCCGGTGACCTTCGCCGCGAATAGCCCGGAAGTGCACGAAGATATCGTCGCCGGAGTCGCGGGAAATGAAGCCGAAGCCCTTGGACGTGTTGAACCACTTTACGGTGCCCGTATCGCGGTTGGTCATGTCGTGGCTTTGCGCAGCAGGTGACGGGGAGGACCGGTAAAAGCTGACGGCCAGATGCAAGGCAACTGCGACCAGTGCCGCGGTCAGCGCTGCGACGATTGCCGGTTGACCGGCGATGGTATCGAGAGGGACAAGCAAGGTCAGGATTTGAATAACTACAGCAAGAACCAGTAACGCACTGACCAGATTCTGCAGATGATGACGTGGGCCTCTGTTCCAGTAGGGGATCACGGGTGCCAGTACAAGATTGAGCAGGCCGAAGAATGCCAGATAAAGCGCATCGGGTTGCAGCAGCGAAGACAGAGCTTCACTGCGCAGGCTGGGGATAAAGGAAAGCAGCAGGGCTGCGGCTCCCGTTAGCAGGTGGACTATTTTCAACATGTTGATGACTCACATTAAGATGGATCGCAAGGAAATAGCTGAAGGCACCCGGTACGCTTCTTGAAAAGTGGAGGCGTGAGGCACGCGTGATCTTTCAGCCTATGCGCGGCAGCCTGATCAATCAGCTGCCGCGACACGCGGTGTATTTAACAGCAAAGCTCAGAGCTACTCAAATCAACAGCTTGCGTTACATCGCACAGTGGCAGCCCCGGACGTGACAAAGCGACGGGCGGTGTTCGGTGGTCCCCAATCGGGGCATGGTCGTTCCGACTGACGCAGGGGCAGGTATTTGCAAAGCAGGGCTGCGTCCTGCCCTGTGTCTTGATACAGTGGCCTCTGTACCTGCTGGATTAAAACCATCAATTGAAAGGGGAAATACATGGCAATCGATATCGGTATCAGCGAAGAGAATCGCAAGTCAATCGTCGATGGTCTTTCTCATTTGCTCGCAGATACCTACGTGCTTTACTTGAAAACTCATAACTTTCACTGGAACGTCAGTGGTCCGATGTTTCGCACGCTGCATCTGATGTTTGAAGAGCAGTACAACGAACTGGCCCTGGCGGTTGATTCCATTGCCGAACGTATTCGTGCGCTGGGCTTTCCGGCTCCAGGTACTTATACAACGTATGCGCGTCTTTCTTCGATCAAAGAAGAAGAGGGTGTACCGGGTGCCGAAGATATGATCAGAAGTCTGGTTCAGGGACAAGAGGCTGTAGTGCGTACTGCTCGTAGTCTTTTTCCTCTTCTGGATAAGGTTAGTGACGAACCGACTGCCGATTTACTGACGCAAAGAATGCAGGTCCACGAAAAAACGGCGTGGATGCTTCGCTCGATGCTGGAAACCAAGTAACGGTCAAATGAGTGTCAGGCGAGTGGTGCGTCGCACTTCTCGCCTGTCTGATCTCCGGGGGCTGATAGCCTCATCGCCCCCTGCCTGCCTGAGCCTCTGCCGCCTACCCGGCATGGTTTTTAGAAAGTCTATAACTATTCATTACCTTCAGATGCGTTTAGTGTTTAGTTGTTACTAGTTACTCTTTATTCCTCAGTGCTTTGTGGTCATGTCCTACACGCTCTAAGTCTTAATGCGGCTGGTTATCTAAACGTAAATCGGGCCTGATAGTCGGACATTTATTTATATTTAAATGTTTCTCATGGGACCCGATTTTATAGTTTAGAGGAAGCCGCTATGGTTCAAGAGGTCGAATGCGACGTAAAAGACCTGAAACGTCACGCGAAAATTTGCAATGATCCGTTTGTCGAAGATTTCAATATGGCTCTGGCTCAACCCCATTCCAAGTCGGTGCGGCTTAATGGTCTGGCCACCTGTTTGCGTCTGGAGCATGTGTACTGGAATATTCTGTCCACGATTGCCAGATCAAATGATTGCTCTGTCAATGCGGTACTTTCTTATATCGACCGGGAGGTGCATTTGCGCTATGGCGGCGTAAAAAATTTCAGCGGCCTTATCAGGGTCGTGTGTGTTGCTCATCTTTTGAAGGGTGACAGCCTGGATCTGAGACAAGCTTAACGCAGTTGACGTACCCCTATTTTGCGGGCTCGCTTTCCGGGCGGGCCTGCTTTTGTAGCGCGTTCCTCCAGCGGCTGCGTTGCCCTGAGCCGCACGCCGCGGCAAGTTATCTCGATCTGTTCGGTTTGCGCGGCTGCACGCTCTTGATTAACGCTATATAATCCCCGGCCTTGCTAAAAACGGGCACGTCTGCGCCTGCAGTGCGCAGCGACGGGCTGACGGCTTGAACGCGTGCCTGGGCTCTTGCACTATTGAGCGCAAGCCAAGAGCGAAAGCTCCACCGAATTTCGAATTACGAGAAGTGAACAGACCATCATGATGCGCAGCCATTATTGCGGCCAATTGAACGAGAGCCTGGAAGGTCAGGAAATTACCCTTTGCGGATGGGTCCACCGCCGTCGTGACCACGGGGGTGTGATTTTCCTCGACATCCGTGATCGTGAAGGTATGGCTCAGGTGGTGTTTGACCCCGACCGCGCAGATACTTTCGCCGCTGCCGACCGTGTTCGCAGCGAATATGTCGTCAAGCTCACCGGCAAGGTGCGTGCTCGCCCGGCCGGTGCCGTCAATACCAACATGGCGTCCGGCGCCATCGAAGTGCTTGGCTACGAGCTGGAAGTGCTGAACGAGTCGGAAACCCCGCCGTTCCCGCTCAACGAATATTCCGATGTTGGCGAAGAAACCCGCCTGCGCTATCGCTTCATCGACCTGCGTCGCCCGGAAATGGCCGAGAAGCTGCGTCTGCGCTCGCGCATCACCACCAGCATCCGTCGCTACCTGGATGACAACGGCTTTCTCGATGTCGAGACGCCGATCCTGACTCGCGCTACTCCGGAAGGCGCTCGCGACTATCTGGTGCCTAGCCGCACACACCCGGGCAGCTTCTTTGCCTTGCCGCAATCCCCGCAGTTGTTCAAACAACTGCTGATGGTTGCCGGCTTTGACCGCTACTACCAGATCGCCAAGTGCTTCCGCGATGAAGACCTGCGTGCTGACCGCCAGCCGGAATTCACCCAGATCGACATCGAGACCAGCTTCCTCAATGAAGAAGACATCATCGGTCTGACCGAGAAGATGATTCGTCAGTTGTTCAAGGAAGTACTGGACCTGGAGTTCGGCGATTTCCCGCACATGACTTTTGAAGAAGCCATGCGCCGTTATGGCTCCGACAAGCCGGACCTGCGTAACCCGCTGGAACTGGTTGACGTTGCTGATCAGCTTAAAGAAGTTGATTTCAAGGTATTCAGCGGCCCGGCCAACGATCCGAAATGCCGTATTGCCGCGCTGCGCGTTCCTGGCGGGGCGAGCATTCCGCGTAAACAGATCGACGACTACACCAAGTTCGTCAGCATCTATGGTGCCAAGGGCCTGGCGTACATCAAGGTCAACGAGCGTGCTGCCGGTGTTGAAGGCCTGCAGTCGCCAATCGTGAAGAACATCCCTGAAGCCAACCTCAATGTGATCCTGGATCGTGTTGGCGCGGTAGATGGCGATATCGTGTTCTTCGGCGCAGACAAAGCCAAGATCGTCAGCGAAGCCCTCGGCGCGCTGCGTATCAAGGTTGGTAACGACTTCAAGCTGCACACTTGCGAGTGGGCACCGATGTGGGTCGTGGACTTCCCGATGTTCGAAGAGAACGACGACGGCAGCTTCACTGCATTGCACCACCCGTTCACTGCGCCGAAGTGCACCCCGGAAGAACTGGAAGCCAATCCGGCAACCGCTCTGTCCCGTGCCTACGACATGGTGCTCAACGGCACCGAGCTGGGTGGCGGCTCGATCCGTATCCATCGCAAGGAAATGCAACAGGCGGTCTTCCGCTTGCTGGGCATTGCCGAAGACGAGCAGCAGGAAAAGTTCGGCTTCCTGCTCGACGCTTTGAAGTACGGTGCACCGCCGCACGGTGGTCTGGCGTTCGGTCTGGATCGTCTGGTCATGCTGATGACCGGTGCGCAATCCATCCGTGAAGTGATCGCGTTCCCTAAAACCCAGAGCGCGGCTGACGTCATGACCCAGGCACCTGGTGTGGTGGATGCCAAGGCACTGCGTGAGCTGCATATCCGTTTGCGTGAACAGCCAAAGGCTGAGTAACGCTCGCTGAGGCGCGTTCCGTCGCTCGACGTGAGCGCGCCCTTGCATGGCTACACCCCCAGTCAAGTAAACCCTTTTGCCTGTTTATAGTTGGGCGAAAGGTGAAGGTGTTCGAAAAAAGAATCTGGAGCGAGATATGGCAGGTCATTCTAAGTGGGCGAACATCAAGCACCGCAAAGAGCGTCAGGATGCCAAGAAAGGCAAGATTTTCACCAAGTGGATCCGTGAGCTGACCGTTGCTGCCCGTCAGGGTGGTGGCGATCCCGGTTCTAACCCTCGTCTGCGTCTGGCGCTGGACAAGGCGCTTGGTGCAAACATGACCCGTGACACCATTGATCGCGCAGTGGCACGCGGTACGGGTGCAGCAGATGGTGATGACGTCGAAGAGTTGGGCTACGAAGGCTACGGGCCGGGCGGCGTCGCGATCATGGTTGAAACCATGACTGACAACCGTAATCGCACTGCAGCGGCCGTACGGCACGCTTTCACCAAGTGCGGCGGCAACCTGGGTACAGACGGTTCTGTCGCGTACCTGTTTGATCGTAAAGGTCAAATCTCGTTTGCTGCCGGTGTTGATGAAGATTCCCTGACCGAAGCTGCAATGGAAGCTGACGCCGATGATATCGTCACCAATGATGACGGTAGCATCGATGTGTTTACCTCGTTTTCCGGTTTTTACGCGGTTCGCAATGCTATTGAAGCTGCTGGCTTCAACGCTACGGACGCTGAAATCGTCATGTTGCCGACGACCAGCGCGGTACTTGATCTGGAAACAGCAGAAAAGGTGCTCAAGCTGATCGACATGCTTGAAGATCTGGATGACGTACAGAACGTCTACTCCAATGCGGAAATTCCGGACGAAGTCATGGAACAGTTGGGCTGACAGATTTCTGCAGGACAAAGGGGCCGGAGGCCGGTGGCGATGTACTGACATCGCTATCGGCCTTCGGCTTCTGCCTTTATGCTGCGATCTTCGCTGAGTATCACCTCTCAAGCTGCAGGCGTTATGACTCTTATTCTTGGTATAGACCCCGGCTCTCGGATCACTGGTTATGGCGTGGTACGAGATACCGGGCGTGGCTGTGTTTACGTGGCGTCGGGCTGTATTCGCACCGGCAGTGGCGAGCTGCATGAGCGGTTGCAGATTGTGTTCCGCGGGGTGAGGGAAGTCATTCAGACGTACGGCCCCGTGACCATGGGCATTGAAAAGGTCTTCATGGCGCGCAATGCCGACTCGGCTCTCAAGTTGGGCCAGGCACGGGGTGCAGCGATTGTTGCCGGGGCCGAGGAGGGACTGGAGATTGCCGAATACTCGGCGACTCAGGTCAAGCAGGCGGTTGCAGGAACCGGGGGCGCGAATAAAGAGCAGGTCATGATGATGGTCATGCATTTGCTCAAATTGACCCAGAAGCCACAAATTGACGCATCCGATGCTCTTGCGATTGCCCTGTGTCACGCGCACACCCGCTCAAGCCTGATTCCTCACGGCCTGAACACTGCACGCAGCCGCGGTGGTCGTCTGCGTCTCTAATGCGTGCAATAGTGGTGCTGCGTCTCTGGTAGCATCCTCTGCTTGAATGTTTCTGCTTGCAGGTCTTGTCTTGCCTGCAATGATTACGACCATTATTTCGCGCCGGTTACGCGGTCTGACCGGCAACACGAAAGGATTTGATACGTGATTGGACGCTTACGCGGCTTTTTGGCTGAGAAACAGCCGCCGCATCTGGTGCTTGATGTGAACGGTGTCGGTTACGAAATCGAGGTCCCCATGACCACGCTTTACCGCTTGCCGCATGTCGGTGAGCCGGTGACGCTGCATACTCACCTTGTCGTTCGTGAAGATGCGCATCTGTTGTACGGCTTCTATGAGAAGCGCGAACGCGAGCTGTTTCGTGAATTGATACGCCTTAATGGCGTTGGCCCGAAACTGGCACTCGCCTTGATGTCCGGTCTCGAGGTTGATGAGCTGGTGCGTTGCGTTCAGGCTCAGGACACTTCAGCGCTGACTCGCATTCCGGGCGTCGGGAAAAAGACCGCTGAACGTTTGCTCGTCGAGCTTAAAGACCGCTTCAAGGCGTGGGAAACCCTGCCTGGGACCTTCACCTTGGTTTCCAATGGTCCGAATGCGCCGGAACCCGTGGCAACCGCCGAAAACGATGCGGTCAGTGCGCTTATTTCCCTGGGCTACAAACCTCAGGAGGCAAGCAAAGCTGTTTCCGCAATCAAGGAAAAAGATTTGAGCAGTGCTGATTTGATTCGACGTGCATTGAAGGGAATGGCTTAAGTGATTGATGCTGACCGCCTGATAACCGCCACTGGCGGGCGTGATCGTGATGAGCAGATTGATCGCGCGATTCGTCCGCTGAGCCTTGCCGACTATATTGGTCAGCCGACGGTGCGTGAGCAGATGGAGTTGTTTATCCAGGCTGCTCGCGGACGTAACGAAGCACTCGACCATACGCTGATCTTCGGTCCGCCCGGTCTGGGCAAGACCACACTGGCCAATATCATTGCTCAGGAAATGTCGGTTTCCATCAAGAGCACATCTGGCCCTGTACTGGAGCGGCCGGGGGATCTTGCGGCCATTTTGACCAATCTCGAACCCAACGATGTGTTATTCATCGACGAGATTCACCGGCTGTCGCCCATCGTCGAGGAGGTCTTGTACCCCGCGATGGAGGACTTTCAGCTCGACATCATGATTGGTGAAGGGCCAGCGGCTCGCTCGATCAAGCTCGATTTGCCGCCGTTCACGCTGGTAGGGGCGACGACTCGAGCGGGCATGCTGACCAATCCGTTGCGTGACCGTTTCGGTATCGTCCAGCGTCTGGAGTTTTACAGCATCGCGGATCTGGCAACTATCGTATCGCGTTCAGCCGGCATTCTCGGTCTGCCGATAGAGCCGGAGGGTGCGTTCGAAATTGCCCGTCGGGCTCGTGGCACGCCGCGGATTGCCAACCGCTTGCTGCGCCGCGTGCGGGATTTCGCCGAAGTGCGCGGCAAGGGTGAGATTACCAAGCCTATCGCCGACCTTGCTCTTAATTTGCTGGACGTCGACGAGCGCGGTTTTGATCATCAGGACCGGCGTTTGCTGCTGACCATGATTGAGAAGTTTGATGGCGGCCCGGTGGGTGTCGACAGTCTGGCTGCTGCCATCAGCGAAGAGCGCCACACTATTGAGGACGTGCTGGAACCCTATTTGATCCAGCAAGGCTATATCATGCGCACACCGCGTGGCCGGGTCGTGACCCGGCATGCGTATCTGCACTTCGGGCTGAATATTCCTTCCCGAATGGGGGAGATGCCGGGCGCCGAACAATTTGTTGCAGATGAAGACATTTAAAAACTCGCAAAACACTGATTTATTCAGGGTTTGCGCGGTCAGACTGGCTACTGCGTCAGGCTGGCATGAAATAACCGGTAAAACGTTGAAAACAGTTGCCGTGGCGGATTGGCAACCTGAGGAGTAAGCACTAGAGTATGCGCGCGCAAAACGGGGTTCAGTCGTTCGCACATCGCTGTCGCGTTTATTACGAGGACACCGATGCTGGCGGCATTGTCTATTACGTCAATTATCTGAAATTCATGGAACGGGCTCGTACCGAACGGCTGCGGGAATTGGGTTTTGCCCAATCCTCAATGGCGAAGGAAGGCTTGTTGTTCGTTGTGCATTCCAGCGAGGCCAGGTATCACAAGCCGGCGCGATTGGACGACGAATTGCTGGTCAGCGCTGAAGTAATCGAATTGAACCGTGTCAGTCTGCGCTTCAAACAGGAAGTCAGACGGGCTGCGGATGCAACGCTGCTCTGTGAGGGGCAGTTTTTGGTGGCGTGTGTAAACGCCGATAGTTTGAAACCCCGGGCCATTCCCGAAGCTCTGCGTACGGCCTTTGCCGGCCAGGGCGGCGCGGGCACACATACAGAGCAGGAGAGCAAGCGTGGAAGCTAACGTCGTCGACCATTCCTCCATGTGGAGTTTGGTCAGTAATGCCAGCATTGTCGTTCAGTTAGTTATGCTGATCCTGGTGGCTGCTTCAGTCACTTCATGGGTCATGATTTTTCAGCGCAGCAACATGCTGCGTGCTGGACGCCGGGCATTGGACAGCTTCGAGGAGCGTTTCTGGTCCGGTATCGATCTGTCCAAGCTGTACCGTCAGGCGGGCAGCAATCCAGACCCGGATTCTGGTGTGGAGCAGATCTTCCGTGCCGGCTTCAAAGAGTTCTCGCGTCTGCGTCAGCAGGCAGGTGTCGATCCTGAGGCCGTGATGGAAGGCGTGGCTCGTGCCATGCGTGTTGCCATCTCGCGTGAGGAGGAGAAACTCGAAGCGGGTCTCCCTTATCTGGCCACCGTTGGCTCCGTCAGCCCGTACATCGGCTTGTTCGGTACCGTCTGGGGGATCATGAACTCCTTCCGCGGCCTGGCCACGGCGCAACAGGCGACACTCGCCACCGTTGCCCCTGGTATTGCCGAAGCACTGATCGCAACAGCCATTGGCCTGTTCGCGGCGATCCCTGCAGTAATCGCTTACAACCGTTTCGCCGCTCGCAGCGAAACCCTGATTAGCCGTTACTACACCTTCGCCGAAGAATTCCAGGCCATCCTGCACCGTAAAGTGCACACCAGCGAAGAGTGAGCAGGTAATTCCCAATGGCTTTA
This sequence comes from Pseudomonas quasicaspiana, assembly GCF_021147825.1. Lineage (NCBI taxonomy): Bacteria > Pseudomonadati > Pseudomonadota > Gammaproteobacteria > Pseudomonadales > Pseudomonadaceae > Pseudomonas > Pseudomonas quasicaspiana. The sequence continues at coordinate 60,347 of NZ_JAGTPI010000010.1, read as the reverse complement.
ATCGCTCGAGATCGCCGCAGAAAACGCAAGCCGGTCGCCGAAATGAACGTAGTACCTTACATCGACGTGATGTTGGTGCTGCTGGTCATCTTCATGGTCACCGCTCCCATGATCAATCAGGGCGTGAAAGTCGATTTGCCCAAAGTCTCCAGCGAGGCTTTGCCGCAAGACAACAACAATCAGGTCCTGACCATTTCGATCAAGGCTGACAAGACCTATTACTGGAACCTTGGCAGCGAAGTCGACACCGACAAGCAGATGGACAAGGCGATGACCTTGCCGCAACTGACGTCGGCCGTTACCAAAATCGTTGCCGCCGGGCGTGATGCCGGCAAGCAGACGCAGGTTTTCATTCGTGGCGACAAAACCGTTGATTACGGTTCGGTCATGGGCACCATGGGTGGGCTGCAGAAGGCAGGGGTCGGGAATGTCGGCTTGATTACTGAGGCCCCCTGATGCAGCCAATTCGAGAGCCGTCCGCCTCGGAGAATTATTTCTGGCCTAGTGTCTGGGCCGTGGCGTTGCACGTCCTGATTTTTGGCTTGCTGTTCGTCAGCTTTGCCATGACTCCGGAATTGCCGGAAGCCAAGCCTATCGTGCAGGCGACCCTGTACCAGCTCAAGTCCAAGAGTCAGGCGACGACCCAGACCAACCAGAAAATTGCCGGCGAGGCGAAAAAGACCGCTGCACGACAGACTGAAGTCGAGCAACTGGAACAGAAGAAAGTCGAGCAGGAAAAGCAGGAAGCTGTAAAAGCTGCGGAACAAAAGAAAGAAGAGGCTGCTCAAAAAGCGGAAGAACAGAAGGCTGAAGAAGCAGCGCAGAAAGCGGCGGAAGCGAAAAAAGCCGACGAAGCGAAGAAAGCTGATGAAGCCAAAAAGGCTGATGCCAAAAAAGCTGAAGAAAAGCAGCTGGCCGACATAGCCAAGAAAAAAGCTGAAGACGACGCCAAGAAAAAGGCCGAGGAAGACGCCAAGAAAGCTGCAGCCGAGGAAGCCAAGAAACAGGCCGCCGACGATGCGAAGAAAAAAGCGGCAGAGGACGCCAAGAAAAAGGCTGCCGAAGACGCTAAAAAGAAAGCAGCTGACGACGCGAAGAAAAAAGCCACTGCCGATGCTGCCAAGAAGGCGCAGGAAGCAGCTCGCAAATCTGCTGAAGATAAAAAGGCTCAGGCCTTGGCTGACTTGCTTTCCGATAAACCGGAAAGGCAACAGGCATTGGCGGACGAGCAGGGTGACGAGGTCGCGGGTAGTTTCGACGATCTGATTCGTGTTCGAGCGTCCGAGGGCTGGAGTCGACCACCGTCAGCACGTAACAACATGTCCGTAACACTGCAGATTGGTATGTTGCCGGATGGCACCATTGCCTCGGTATCGGTTGCCAAGTCCAGTGGAGACGGGCCGTTTGACAGTTCAGCAGTCGCAGCAGTCAAGAATATTGGCCGTTTGACAGAAATGCAGGGTATGAAGGCCGCGGACTTCGCTCCCTATCGTTCATTCAAGATGACATTTACACCTGGAGATCTAGCCTTGTGATCAAGCTTTTTCGAGGACTGCTAGTAGTCGTTCTCTGTTGTGCGGCCGGTATGGTTGGCGCAGAAGAGAAGAACATTCTGGTCACCAGCGGCAGTGACCGCGCCACGCCTATCGCAGTTGTGCCTTTTGGCTGGCAGGGCGGCAACGTACTGCCAGAGGATATGTCGGAAATCATCGGCAATGACCTGCGCAATTCGGGTTACTACGCGCCAATCCCGCGTCAGAACATGATCAGCCAGCCAAGCCAGGCCAGCGAAGTCATCTTCCGTGACTGGAAAGCATTGGGTGCGCAATACGTTATGGTCGGCAATATCGTGCCTGCAGGCGGTCGTCTGCAGGTGCAATATGCGCTGTTCAACGTCGCAACCGAGCAGCAGGTACTGACCGGTAACGTGTCCGGTACCACTGATCAGTTGCGCGACATGTCGCATTACATTGCGGACCAGTCGTTCGAGAAACTGACCGGCATCAAGGGTGCTTTCTCTACCCGCATGCTGTACGTGACTGCCGAACGCTTCTCTGAAAACAATACGCGCTTCACTTTGCAGCGCTCGGATTACGACGGTGCACGTGCAGTGACCCTGCTGCAATCCCGTGAGCCGATCCTGTCGCCGCGCTTTGCGCCGGATGGCAAGCGCATCGCTTACGTATCGTTCGAACAGAAGCGCCCGCGCATCTTCGTTCAGCACATCGATACCGGTCGCCGCGAGCAGATCACCAACTTCGAAGGCCTTAATGGTGCGCCTGCATGGTCGCCTGATGGCACGAAACTGGCATTCGTATTGTCGAAGGACGGTAACCCGGAAATTTACGTGATGAACCTGGCCTCGCGTCAGCTGAATCGCGTGACCAACGATTCGTCCATCGATACAGAACCGTTCTTCGGCAAAGACGGCTCGACGCTGTACTTCACGTCGGACCGTGGCGGCAAGCCGCAGATCTACAAGACAAATATTAATGGTGGTGGTGCTGAACGAGTGACTTTCGTCGGCAACTACAACGCCAACCCGAAATTGTCAGCTGATGAAAAGACGCTGGTAATGATTCACCGGCAGGACGGCTTCACTAATTTCAAGGTTGCAGTGCAGGATTTGGCCCGCGGAAGCGTAAAAATCCTCACAGATAGCAACCTTGATGAGTCGCCTACTGTTGCGCCCAACGGCACCATGGTAATCTACGCCACCCGCCAGCAGGGCCGGGGAGTCTTGATGCTCGTGTCCATTAATGGACGCGTAAGGCTCCCGCTTCCTACCGCTCAAGGCGAAGTCAGAGAACCTTCCTGGTCCCCTTACCTGAACTGACGCGGCGCTACACAAAAAAGATTTGCTTAACACACTGGGGTTCATTAGGAGTTTCACGATGGAAATGCTGAAGTTTGGTAAATTTGCTGCGCTGGCTCTGGCCATGGCTGTAGCTGTAGGTTGCTCTTCAAAAGGCGGCGACAACGCTGGCGAAGGCGCTGCTGTTGATCCTAACGCTGGTTACGGCGCAAACACTGGTGCCGTTGATGGCAGCCTGAGCGAAGAAGCTGCTCTGCGCGCAATCACCACTTTCTACTTCGAATACGACAGTTCGGACCTGAAGCCAGAAGCCATGCGCGCTCTGGACGTTCACGCCAAAGACCTGAAAGGCAATGGCGCTCGCGTCGTTCTGGAAGGCAACACCGACGAACGTGGTACTCGCGAGTACAACATGGCACTGGGCGAGCGTCGTGCGAAAGCCGTTCAACGCTACCTGGTTCTGCAAGGTGTTTCCCCAGCTCAGCTGGAACTGGTTTCCTACGGCGAAGAGCGTCCAGTTGCTACCGGCAACGACGAGCAGTCCTGGGCTCAAAACCGTCGCGTCGAACTGCGTAAGTAATTTGACATGCGAACGTGCCGACGTGCTGTAACAGTATTGGCCCTCACCCTTCCACTTGTTGCGTGGGGTGCGGTTCCTGTGGTCGATAACAATTCTGGCTCTGGCAGCAGCAGTTATCCGCCAGCTGGTTATGGCACGTCTGGCGCCTATGCCGGGGGAGGGGTTACGGCCCAGCCCTCGGCACAAGGTCAGCTGTTCATGCAGCTACAACAGATGCAGGACGAAATCGCGCGTTTGCGCGGTATGGTCGAGGTCCAGCAAAACGATATCCAGCGCATGAAACAAGAAGCGCTCGAGCGGTATCAGGATCTGGATTCACGCATAGGAGCAGGCGGCGCAGCCGCAGCGGCTTCCAATAATTCTCAACCGGCTGGCGGTGATATCAACGCCAGCGGGACACCTGCCGCACCGGCCGCGCAAGCGCCGTCGGCAGGTACTGAACCACCTGATCCTGCGAAGGAGAAGCTTTATTACGAAGCGGCCTTCGATTTGATCAAAGCCAAGGATTTCGACAAGGCCAGTCAGGCTTTCGGCGCTTTCCTTCGCAAATATCCGAACAGTTCGTACGCGGGCAATGCTCAGTACTGGCTGGGCGAAGTGAATCTGGCCAAAGGTGACCTTCAAGGCGCAGGTCAGGCGTTTGCCAAAGTCAGCCAGCTTTACCCGAAGCATGCCAAGGTGCCTGATTCGTTGTACAAGCTTGCTGATGTCGAGCGCCGCCTGGGTCATACCGACAAGGTCAAAGGCATTTTGCAGCAGGTTGTTGCTCAGTATCCGGGTACATCTGCCGCTCAGCTGGCACAGCGGGATCTTCAGCGCCTTTAAGGTTCTGACCCGTAATTCAAGAAAGCCGCGCTTGTCGCGGCTTTTTTCGTTAGAATTCGGCACCCGAATTTTCGGTACTTTTAAATACGCTTCTCTGGATTCTGCCATTGCAGGGTGCTTTGAAGTGCCTGACGGAGGCGGACGGCCTGTTTAGCTGTTACGCCCGTGGCCCATATGCAAGAAACGTTACGTATCACCGAAGTCTTTTACTCGTTGCAGGGTGAGACTCGCACCGCCGGCTTGCCCACTGTTTTTGTCCGTCTCACGGGCTGTCCGCTTCGATGCCAGTACTGCGACAGCGCCTATGCCTTCACTGGCGGCACCATTCAGACACTGGACGACATCCTCGGTCAGGTGGCTGATTATCGCCCGCGTTACGTCTGCGTGACTGGGGGTGAGCCGTTGGCTCAGCCCAATGCCGTCCCGTTGCTCAAGCGTCTCTGTGATGCTGGTTATGAAGTATCTCTGGAAACCAGTGGTGCGCTGGATATTTCGGCTGTTGACCCTCGTGTCAGCCGAGTCGTGGACCTGAAAACACCAGGCTCCATGGAAGTCACTCGCAACCGTTACGAGAACATCGAGCTGTTGACGCCCAACGATCAGGTCAAGTTCGTGCTTTGCTCTCGTGAGGACTACGACTGGGCCGTCTCCAAGCTCATTCAGTACGGTCTGGAGCGTCGAGCGGGCGAAGTATTGTTCTCGCCCAGCCATCACCAACTGAATGCCCGCGACCTCGCAGACTGGATCGTCGCCGACAACCTGCCTGTACGCCTGCAAATGCAGCTGCATAAATTTCTCTGGAACGATGAGCCAGGGCGCTGAGATGAGTGAATCAAACATGACTGAAAAAAGAGCGGTAATCCTCCTTTCTGGCGGCCTCGACTCGGCCACTGTCGTCGCGATGGCGCGTGAGCAGGGCTACGCCTGTTACACCATGAGTTTCGATTATGGTCAGCGTCATCGCGCTGAGCTCGATGCAGCGGCACGCGTCGCTCGCGATCTGGGCGTGATCGAGCACAAGGTCATCGGCCTGAATCTCAATGGCATTGGTGGCTCGGCGCTGACTGACGATTCCATCGCGGTTCCGGAAACGCCAGGCGAAGGCATTCCGGTGACTTATGTACCGGCACGCAACACTGTGTTTTTGTCTCTGGCGCTGGGCTGGGCAGAAGTGCTCGGTGCACGTGACATCTTTATCGGCGTCAACGCGGTGGATTACTCGGGTTACCCGGATTGCCGGCCTGAGTTTATCGAGTCGTTCGAGCGTATGGCCAATCTAGCTACCAAAGCGGGTGTGGAAGGGCAGGGCTTTACGATCCAGGCGCCCCTGCAGAATCTGAGCAAGGCCGACATCGTCAAGGCAGGCGTGCGTCTGGGGGTTGATTACGGTCTTACCGTTTCTTGCTATCAAGCCGACGATCAAGGCCGTGCATGCCGCAAATGCGACAGCTGTCGCTTGCGCGCAGAAGGCTTCGCAGCCGCCGGAATCAGTGACCCGACACGATATTTTTAAAATAATTGAAATTAGGTGTTGAATTACTCATATAAATCAGTAATATACGCGCCACGCAACAGAGGGTCGTTAGCTCAGTTGGTAGAGCAGTTGGCTTTTAACCAATTGGTCGTAGGTTCGAATCCCACACGACCCACCATTTTTTAGCAGTTTGAAAACCTGGAAGGCCCACGCAAGTGAGGATTTTCAGGTTTTTTTTTGCCCGTACGATCGGCCTGGCTGAAGGTCTAGCTTTTTCAAGGTGTTCAGTCGCTCATACAAGCAGCTGTCTACCGCGAAGCATGGCTTTGCTTCGGCGCAGCATCACCGAGCACAGCCACTGTACGTACAGAGCCTAGGGCAAGTCAGAGAGCACCTGCGCCACGGCAACAGTCAGATACCACTTCCAGAAAGCACGCCGCAATTCCGGGTCGCCATCGTCGGACAGGCTGCTCGCGAACCCCAACCCTCCCGCAAACGCCGATGCGACTAAATAATCAGGCTCAAACGCTTCAGGATCCAGGTCTTGATCGCGTTGGTCGTCGTCAGCGTCGAATTGGACGTCAGCGACTGCCGTGACGATTGTGTTGGCAGCAGCGTGCCCGACGAACATTGCAGGGTACTCATCGGGTTCATACTCTTCATTCTCGACCACCGACACATAAAAATCGTCACGTACGGCAATTGCATCAGCGTGATCAAAAGCGCCACTGGCAGCCTGAAGTGCCGCTGTCAGAACGTGTTCGATGCGTTGAGCATCGCCAAACTTCTCTGTCCAGAATCCCATGCCGTGTTGCACGCAGGCGATATTGAGCTTTGTCAGTATCAGCTTTTGGTCGTTGGGGTTCCTGTTTTCAGTGATCATCGCCCAGAGCCGAGTTCGCAGAGAGCGTGCTAGCTCACCCTTGGGCGAATTTTCAACTTCAGTCAGGAGCTTTGTGATGAACGCTTCGTGTTCTTTTTTCATTTGAGCCTGATGGTCGGATGGGCAGTATTTTCGTATTGAACGATGCGCAAAGTTCTCGGACGCATGACCTAACGAAATACGTTGATCTCAGCATGGTTGATGTTGAAGTTTTTCAGAGTAGTCATCGCCGTCTCAGAAACGACTAATCCATTGCTTTCGGCCACGCCAAAGTCGTCGACTCCAGCGACCCCATTTACTTGTAACCAGTAAAAATCAGGTAAGGTTTTGTCTGGGTAAAGCTCCAGAAAGTTTTCTGATTTTGAAATGATGACGGACTCAAATGACACGCCTGAAAATTCGTCCGCCGATAAAGCCTCCGCCAAGGTGCAGGTACAGATAAAACACGGGAACGTCTCCAGTAACTCGTCACCCAGCCAGCCTTCAAATTGATACTCGAGTTGACTGACCTTTGGCGGCCAGATCCCGGTATCCATAACCGTCCGGTCTCCCAGGCTACCGGCAACTTCGGGCTCTACGTGGTAATAATTCATAAGTGTTTCTGCTCAATAGTTGGCTTTTTTCAGCACATACTCATCTTGATGCCTCTCTCGGGCAAGCATACCCAAATCTGTTCCAGCTCATGGCTCGATTGTCAGCTGAGCAATTCAGTAAGCTGTCCTGTGCCCTGGTCACTGCTGCGGATGGGTTTGCATGGCTACGTCGCTTGAGCCAATCGGGCAGGTGAGCGCGCAGCATCAGTAGGTCGGTCCATTACGGCGTACACAGGATGCACAATCTGCATTTTGTCTTTACAGTTGTTGAGGCGTGCTGCCTGGCTGAGATGCGGCATTGGGGGCATAGGACAGTCCGGTATCCGGTTCAGGAAGTCTACAAATACTGATATGAAATTATAATGATGAACATTGATGTGGAACTTGAAAGGATAGGAAGAAGTCGGTTTTTTTCCAACATGGGCGTTTTGCTCTCTGGAGAGGAGCGTATTATCTGTATCGAGAGCGTGCGCAAGGTATTTGTTGAACCCTCGGAGCTCGAATTTCAAGGGTGCTACGAGGAAGTTGAGTGGCTCCCCACCTCTCCCTCTCAAGATGATCCGTTTTATAAGCTACCCAATCCGCCCAAAGATTTGACTGGACTTAGAATGGAAATCAATAAGTCTGTGATGGCGGCCACAAGAAAAGTGGAGAAAGAGTTGTTCTTGTGTGGGTCACATGATTTTAGTGCCGCTGCTAGAAATGGAATTTGTTTTGCTTTTCGCCAGTATGTGTCTGAGCGTTATTACGGTCATGGCGATCATTGGAAGCAAATCGTAGAGATTTATTATAAAGGACATTGGCCCGTTGGGTTTGCGAAAAATAAATGGGTTGTCATCTAGAGGCTGGGGCTTATTCGTAGGTCGTTTCAAAATAACTCTAGGAAAAAATACAGGCCAAGGGCAAACATGAAGAGTTTTCTGATATTTAAAAAAGCATTATGGTGCGTCATGATTCTCTCTGCCTTTTATCCACAGCTCTCTTCAGCGCTACCTACAGATGGAAATAAAGCCATCAACGCCCCGTGGACCACTCATTACTTTGGCAGATTTCAACTGGATATCCCAGCAGGGTCTGAAATTGCCGCCGATTACAAGCTCTACAACGAGAAGGTCGAGCTCATTAGCAGGAATGGAAAGTCCGACCTGAACTCGATCGTCGACCAAAAAATTGAAGAGCTAAAAAAGGGAGTTGCACACGGTACATCAAGCAGGTATGAAAAAACGATACCCTTAAGTAATGGCAGCGTATTAATACTTTCGAGACTGGATAAGCTCTATACCTTTCATGCTTATCTTCTTACGTCCCAGAACGTCCTGTACAGCATGCTGGTGAAATCGATTTCTGCCAAAGGAATAGACGGCGCCATCAATAAAACCCGCCTGATAAGTGAATCCCTGTTTTCCAGACGTCCCCAAGACGCTCCACCCCAAGGGGCTTTTGCTTTAGAAGAAGGGTATACCACCCTGGGGGCAGCTCAATCTCTGGAAGGTGTTTACATGGGCGCACAAGTATCAACGCACCCGGGCACGTTTGTCAGTCTACTCACTCAACGGATAGTTGAGCATGATGACACATTAATAAAGCGCTTCGAGGAAGAAAGCGGCGGCGTTGTTTCAGGCGTTGCCGGGTTATTGAATAAAACAAAAATACTCAGGAAAAAAACGCGCAGGGTGGGTGACATTGAAGCAGAGGAGGTTGCTGTTGCAACGTCAATCGATGGAAAGCGTTTTTACACGTTTCAACTCGAATACGAGGGCCAGCTGAAATCGAATACTCGTCCGTTTATAGATTTGAGATTAGGTACACATGAGGTCGGGAGTGACTTCAAAACCGATGAGGAGGCGCTAGCGTTTTGGGACAAACTGGTAGGTAGCTTGAAAGCACTGCCTTGATTTCGCATCGCGTAGTGCCTGCGCCATACACAGCGTTCATTACTTCAGCTTGACTGCCCGAGGAACCAAGGGGAAAGATGTCTTTTTTTTCGGCTCATCCTTGGGTCGAGATGCTATAGGGAAATTCCGTGATTGATTTAAGAAGCCCTGACGAAGTTCTCGAAGAATACGCTGAGCGCTATGATTCCCTGCTCCCCCTGCCTTCTCCACAGCTGATTCAGCGCATGGATTACATGTTGACGTCTGACGCCCCAAGGTTGCCCGTGGTGAAGCCCGAATGGATTGCCTCGCGCAAGTGCACCTTGACCGAAGCAGAGGCGCTGGATCGTGCAAAAGGCTGCTTGCTTGGACTGGCAATAGGCGACGCCGTGGGCACAACACTCGAATTTTTGCCTCGTGATCGTAGCCATGTGCATGACATGGTGGGTGGCGGTCCCTTCAGGCTTAATCCGGGAGAGTGGACCGATGACACCAGCATGGCGCTCTGCCTGGCAGACACTTATCTTGCGAAAGGCAGTTTCGACCTTATTGATTACGCGGACCGACTAGGCCGCTGGTATCTAAGTGGCGAAAACAGTCATAACGGCAAGTGTTTTGATATCGGCAATGTCACTCGAACTGCGATCGAAGAAAGGCTGAAAAATGGCGGCTTATGGCATGGAAATGATGCGCCATCCACCGCGGGTAACGGCTCGATAATTCGCCTGGCCCCCACTGCGATATTTCATCGACATACGCTCTCGGCTACGTGGCGTGACAGTGCGGCCCAAAGTTACTGTACGCATAGGGCGCTGGAGGCCGTCGCGTGTTGTCATCTGCTCGGCGCGCAGCTGCATCTGGCCCTCAATGGTGCAGACAAAGAAGAAACCCTGTCTCCCATGATTCGGCCCTTGCGGCCAAGAGCCTTGATCATCAATGCGGGCGAATACAAAGAAAAAAACCGGGACCAGATACGTTCATCAGGGTATGTCATCGACACACTGGAAGCAGCACTGTGGGCAGTGTGGAATACCGACAACTTCAAAGACGCTATTCTGTTGGCTGCCAATCTGGCTGATGATGCCGACAGCGTAGCCGCCACTGCCGGACAAATTGCTGGCGCTCTGTATGGCGTGTCGGGTATGCCGGAGGAGTGGGTCAAGAACGTCGCATGGTCAGAGCATATTCAGGGGCTGGCTCAGCAATTGTTCGAGCGTGCTCCGCTGCATGATCCTTTGGAAGAGTCCATACGCGATTGAATACCTCGTTGCATGACCGACATCGGTGAAGATAGCTGTTACCAAAAAACTCGTGGTTCGATGATGAAAAACCTCTTTATCAGGATGATGACTGCCTCTATGGGTAAGCGTAAAAGAAAGACACTCCCGAAGGGTTTCGATCAGTTGCTGAGGGATGCTCCACTTGCCGAGTTGATCGCAGTGTTCGAAGTGTGCGAACTCGAAGCCACCGGGGGATACAGTAAGAGCACTGCGCTTGGTTTTTATAATTGCCCCGATGATCTGGTCCGGTGGCTGGTGGAGCAGGGCGCAAACGTTGATGCCCGTGACCTGTATCAGCGAACGGCCCTGCACCATCGTAGTTCGAGCCGAATAGGAGGTGTTGATCTGCTGCTGGACCTGGGGGCTGATATCGAGGCTCAGGACTCTAAAGGCCATACACCGCTGCAGGTGGCGGTAGAGAGTCACAAGGCCGACTCAATCGCTGCTCTGATTCGTCGAGGCGCCAATACGGAGGTTAGAACCCGGCGACAGGGATACAGCCTGTTGCACCTCGCACTGCTCACGACGTCCAATGGCGACATTCGGCCTACTGCCAAAATCGCTGAGATCCTGTTGGAAGCCGGTGCGCAAGTCGAGGACGCTATGCGTTCAGAAGTGCAGCGTATCGGTCGTGAGTTCGAATTTCATCGGGCTGACTTCAACCCTGATTACCTGGCGGCAACCGATGCAGCCCTTACCGCTCTTTATCGTCTTTTCAATGTCACTCCAGTTGCCGCGCGTAATATCCATGACGGTCAGGCTGCGATAGTCGTGACAGCAGATGACTGGCCTGCCCAGCATCAGCAATTGTGGGAAATGCTGGTGCCATCCTCGGGAGCAGCAACGACGGTGCAAGGTGAAGCCATCCGCATCAGTGGTCGTATCTCGATTGAGATCAACGACAATGGCTCGGCGAACTGGGACGCCGATTTCAAAAAAATGCTGAACGCGCTTGTAGAGTATTTAGGCAGTGCCGTGCCGTTAAGTGAGCTGGAGCTGGCCGAAGCCCGCAAGCTCGCTGCCGCACTTAAAAGCGGTAATGATACTGCCGGGCACACCGATCGCCTCTGTGAACTGGCCGTATGCTGGGTCATTGCCAACCCGCAGCCAGAGCTGTTGAGTACGACTTACTATGGCCGATAGACATCGGTGTGACTCTGTTCGCTGTCCGGTTGGGGCGCTCTCCTTGCGGATTGCATCAGCATGTTCATACGAGGATTCTTCCTTCGTTCTCGGTGGTTTCCGAGAAGGTCGTCGGCGAACGCTTTCAGGTGTTCAACCTCTCTGACGCATCAAGAATCTCTGCTGATGTCATACCGAAAGTAGATCTGAACGAGCTTGACCGGCTTATCGACGTTTAGCTATGGAAGCATTCTCGCAGAGCGCTTCGATAGAAATCGAAAGCGTCAATTGCACCCTGGATAGCCTGAGCTTTCTGCGTCTCGTCCAGTTTCAGCCCGTCAAGTAATGTCACGAACTCGCGCCAGTGCAGGGCGCGACCATCGGGGTGGGCAGCAAGGTGACGTGCGCCATGTTCGGCGCCGAAGCCCATCTGCTGGGTTTCCTTGAAGAGGAAGGCCGCTCCCAGATTTGAACCCTCAGCGCAATACAGCCAGCCCAGCGCCGCATGGATCGAGTGTGGTTTGACTACGGCGGGCGCTATGGGAGTTGGCAGGCCTATATCGTTCATGTCGGCACGAACGGCATCAAAACGCGGCAGCTCACGCAGACCGGGCAGTAACTGGTTCAGCTCGGCATCGTGATACAGCTCATGAATTGCGCCATGAAAGCGGTGCTGAAGGCGCAGGAAACAACCGTAGCGCTGATCGTCCGCGAAAGGTCGGGACTGCATGACCAGCGTGTCGACGCTGTCGTGGTCGCGGGCGCTCCCCGCTTTAAGGCGTTTACTGAGCGGAAGGTCTGGCGTTACTGGTGAATCTACGAGCATTGATGAAAGTCCTTTGGGAGCCGCGACACGTTACCAGATGCCGGGGTTTGCTGCCGCTCAGGCGCGCATGTCAGTGAATAATGAACTTGGTGAAGTCGCATGCGTTGCGCGTGATCCCCAGAATGTCGGCCATGAATCGGTCATCTTCAGTGCTGCGGTGCATGGCTTTGTAAGAAATCTGCGGCAGCGCTGGCGTGACATCCAGGCGCTGTAACTGTTTGCGATCCAGCACGTGCCCCAGGCAGTGTAGCGGCAGGCAAGCGGTTGCAAGTCCGGACACCGCCAGGCCGATCTGCGCCAGCAGGTTATTACAGGTAATGGACTTGACGATGTCGATGCCTTTCATCTTGAACCACTGCCCGTAGGCCATCCCCATGCCAGACAGCGCGCCCTGAATGATCAGCGTGCGCGACGCCAGTTCTTCCAGCGTCATACTCGTCTGTTCACCCGCCAGCGCCGGTGTACACATCCAGGCGTTTTCCACCGAGTCGAGAATCTCAGCGGAGAAGCGATTGTCCTGAAAGATGTCCGGAACAATGATCAGATCGATGGAGTTGCTGGCCAGGCGCTCATAAAGCACCGGGCTCAGGTCCACTTCCGGAATGATCTCCACCAGCGGATAAGCGCTGCGAATGCCATTGACCAGATCCGGCAACCAGGTCAGCGCGGTCAGCTCTGTAACCCCCAGACGCAGCTTGCGTTGCAGGTTCTCCGGGCTCTCCAGGCGCTGCAGCATCGCGTCCCGCTGATTCAACAGACTTGAAGCCAGAGCCACCAGTTCTTCACCCATGGGCGTGAGTTGCGCACTGCGTCGTGAACGGTCGAACAGCGGTTGCCCATAGCGCGTTTCCAGATCCTGAATGCGCTTGGAAATGGCTGACTGAGTGGTGTTCAGGTGGTCGGCTGCCGAGTCGAAGCTGCCCAGCCGGGCGACCCAGAAAATCGCTTCAATCTGCTTGATGGTAATCATCTTCAAACCCTGATTTTTTCCTCGAAAGATGCCTTTAAGCGATGAATAAAGCCAACTAAAAATCGCTTTTTGTTCGTTTTGGCAATCAGTAGTCTTCAGAGCAACCGAGCCTAAACCCACAGGTCACTCACAATGTCGTACCCGCTTTCGAACAAACTGAACCGTTTCGCATCGTCCGCCAGTGTTGCCGCGAAAGCGCGGGTCATGGAGCTGGAGGCTGCTGGCAAGAAGATTCTCGACTTCTGCGTAGGCGAGCCGGATTTCGTGACCCCGACCTCGATTATTGAAGCGGCGCGTACTGCGGCTCTGGCAGGGCAGACTCGCTACACCGCGACCACCGGCACCAAGCAACTGAAGACCGCCGTGCAGCGCAAGTTCAAGCGAGACAACGGTCTGGATTACTCACTGGCCGAGATCGTCGTGGGTTCGGGTGCCAAGCAACTCATCTATACCGCGTTCACTTGCACTGTGGATGATGGTGATGAAGTGATCATCCCCGCGCCTTACTGGGTCAGCTACCCGGACATCGTCAAGCTCAATGGTGGAGTGCCGGTGATCCTCGAATGCCCGGACTCTCAGGGTTTCAAGCTCAAGCCTGAACAGCTTGAAGCCGCGATCACGCCTAAGACCAAATGGCTGGTGCTCAACTCGCCGAACAATCCTAGCGGTGCGATTTACAGTGAAGCCGAAATGCAGGCCATCGCCGATGTGCTGGTGCGTCATCCTCACGTGTGGCTGATGACCGACGAAATTTACGAGTATTTCAATTACGCCGGTGCCACGTTGCCCGCACCTGCTGTGCAGGCCCCGGAACTCAAGGAACGCACCCTGGTGATCAACGGTGTTTCCAAGGCCTACGCCATGACTGGCTGGCGCATTGGTTACGCGGGTGGTCCGCTGCTGCTGATCAAAGCGATGGACAAGCTGATGTCGCAAAGCATCGGTGGCGCATCGGCGGTGAGTCAGGCTGCCGCAGTGGCAGCGCTGGAAGAGGGTGGTAGTTTCGTGGAGGAGGCGGCGCGTGTGTTTGGTGAGCGTCGCAATCTGATCATCGAATTGTTGAATGACGTGCCGGGCCTCAAGTGCCTGGACATTGAAGGGGCGTTTTATGCGTACCCTAACTGCGGCGGCCTGATTGGCAAGCGCACGCCGGACGGTGTGGTGCTGCAGTCGGATCTGGACGTACGCAACTATTTGCTCGAAAGCGCCAACGTGGCTGTTCTGGATGGCGCGGCTTATGGGCTTTCACCTTATTTGCGTCTGTCGTTCGCCACGTCCACCGAGATCATTACCGAAGGGTGCCGGCGGGTGAAGGAGGCATGCCAGGCATTGAGTTGAGGAAAGTCTTGAGCAAAAACTGTTTTCTAAAAAACTAAAAAAAGATCCGCTTTTATTTCTGCCCTCATTCTTGAAGAGATACCGATCATGATGAAAAAGGTTTTGCTTACTTTGATGGGGTTGATGGCAGCAACCACGGTAATGGCTGACGGCCTGCAGGACGTCAAGGACCGCGGAACACTGCGCTGCGCGACATTGACTGACAGCGTGCCCCTGGGCTACCAGGACCCGACCACCCGGGAAATCGTCGGGCTGGATGTTGACCTGTGCAAGGCGCTCGCCAAGCATTTGGGTGTCAAGGCTGAGCTGCAAGGTGTTGCCGTCAGTGCGCGGATTCCAACGCTGATTTCCGGTCGCGCCGACGTGGTGGCCGCTGCTCTGGGTTACACCAAGGAGCGTGCCGAGCAGATCGATTTTTCTTCGGCTTACTATCAGGTGCCGATCAAGGTGCTGGTCAAAGGCGACAGCGGTATCAAGACCTTCGCCGACCTGGCCGACAAGCGCGTCAGTGCTATCAAGAGTTCCACGCCTGAACTGTATGCACGCCAGCAGATCACCGACGCTAAAGTCGTAGGTTTTGAAGACGCACCTTCAGCGTTTCTTGCTCTGCAACAAGGCAAGGTGCAAGGCATGGCCATGACCGAGCCTGCGTCGATTCGCTTTCATACCCGCAGCCAGAACATGCGCTTTCTTGATCAGGCGCTGCACTTCGAGCCCAACTGCGTAGGTGTCAAAAAAGGCGAAACTGCACTGACCAACGCTATCAATCAGGCATTGGTGGACATGGAAGCCAGCGGCGAGCTGCAAGCACTGTGGGATCACTGGTACGGCGATCAGACTGAATACAAGCTGGTACGTGAGAAGAAACTCACCGCGCTATCTGATTTCCAGTGATTGAAAGCGGGCCGCTTCACGCGGCCCGATCGAGGTGCATGTGTCAATTTTCAATGGCTTCGGTTCCCTGCTTCAGGGGGACTACCTGCAGGCGTTTCTGGGCGGTGCGGGGGTAACGCTGCAGTTGTTCTTCATTTCGGCGGTGCTTGCATTCGTGCTGGCTTGCCTGTTGATGGGCATCCGGCTGATCCCCGGGCGGGTCGGCGATTTCGTGGTGGCAGTCTTCGTTGAATACCACCGCAATGTGCCTAGCCTTGTGCAGTTGTTCGTGTGGTACTTCGGCATCCCGCAACTGCTGCCGATGGCCGCTCAGGACTGGATCAACGGCCACGGCGGCGAAGTGATCTTCGCCATCATCGCTCTGACCCTGAACAGCGCCGCTTATGTTTCCGAAGACCTGCGCAGCGGCTTCCGTTCGTTGCCCAACGGCCAGACCGAAGCGGCCCGTGCACTGGGGATCAATTACGTGCAGACCCTGCGCAAGGTTCTGATTCCCCAGGCCATGCGCGCGTCGGCTCCGTCGTTGGTCAACCAGGCGCTTTCGCTGTTCAAGACCACCGCACTGGCCATGGCCATCGGTACCGCAGAAATGATGTACATCACGCGGCAAATCGAAGGCGAAACCTACATGACCTTCCAGACCTTTGCCGTGGCAAGTCTGTTCTACCTGATCGGCTCCTGGACGATCATGATTCTGGGTGCCGTCTGGCAGCGACGCATCGATCTGCGGATGGCGAGGTAACCATGCTCGAGATACTTCACGATTACGGGATTCTGCTGCTGGTCGGCCAGTATCCACAGGGTCCGCTGGGCGGTTTGGCGCTGACTGTCATCATCGCGTTGCTTGCGCTGATTATTTCGTTCCCGCTGGCAGTCATGATGGGCCTGGCGCGTACGTCATCCATTGCACCGATTCGCAACGTGGCCATGGGTTACACCTATGTCGTGCGGGCGATCCCGCTGCTGTTGCTGATCTTCTGGTGCTATTTCGCGGTGCCGCTGATTACCGGCATCAACATCTCCGGCTTCGTCACCATGCTGGTGGCACTCGTGGTGTACGAGGGGGCGTATCTGGGTGAAGTGGTAAGGGCCGGGATCAACGCGGTGCCCAAAGGCCAGGTTGAAGCCGCCCGTGCGATTGGCATGAGCTACGGCCAGTGCATGCGCAAGATCGTGTTGCCGCAGGCACTGTTCAACATGCTGCCGAGCATCCTCAACCAATTCATCATGATCACCAAAAACACGTCACTGGCCTATCTGATTGGTACGCAGGAAGTCACCTTCGCTGCCTATCAGATCAACAACCAGCTATTGACCCAGCCGTTCGAGGTCTATGCGCTGCTGGCCGGTTTCTACTTTGTGTTGTGCTTCTCGCTGAGTCGTCTCGCCAAGTGGCTGGAAGACACCATCAACCGCAAGCGCCTGGGTTCCGCCCGCGCCCAAGATGAAAGCGTCGAAGAAAATCCAGTTCTGGTGGGGCAACCGAAATGATCGAATTCAAGAACGTGAACAAGTGGTACGGCGAATATCGCGCACTGAGCGATATCACCGAGCAAGTGTCGGCCGGTGAGGTGGTTGTCGTGTGCGGCCCGTCGGGGTCGGGTAAATCCACGTTGATTCGTACGGTGAACCGCCTGGAAGAGATTCAGGACGGCAGCATTCTGATTTCCGGCGAGGACGTTCATGCCTCGAAAAAGAACCTCAATGCCTTGCGCAGCCGGGTGGGCTTCGTCTTCCAGAACTTCAATCTGTTCCCGCACATGAGCGTGCTGGATAACGTGATGATCGGGCCGATCACGGTGCTTAACCGTAACAAGACCGACGCCGCGAAAACCGCTCGTGACCTGCTGGCCAAGGTCGGGTTGGCGCACAAGGCCGACGCGATGCCGCTGCAGTTGTCCGGTGGTCAGCAACAACGGGTGGCAATTGCTCGGGCCTTGGCGATGGAGCCGCCGGTGATGTTGTTCGATGAGCCTACCAGCGCGCTCGATCCGGAAATGGTTGGTGAGGTTCTGCAGGTCATGAAAGACCTCGCGTCCGAAGGCATGACCATGATTTGTGTGACCCATGAAATGGGCTTTGCCCGGGAAGTGGCTGACCGTATCTGGTTTATGGACGCGGGTCAGGTTCTGGAGCGCGCCGCGCCGGAAGACTTCTTTACGGCGCCGAAACACCCGCGTGCGGCCAAGTTCATCTCTGATATTCGGGCGCACTGATGAAGCCGTCAGCATCGCCGCACCTTCCGGTTCGCAAGGACTGGCTGGCGCGGGTGGATGAACCTGCGATCGATCCGCAGTTGGCGATTGTCGATGCACATCACCATCTGTGGGATCGTCCGGAAAACCATTATCTGCTGGATGACTATCTGGACGACATCGATAGCGGCCATCGGGTCATGGCGTCGGTGTATGTGCAATGCCGCTCGATGTTCAACATGGATCGGCCTGAGGCATTCCAGTGTGTGGGCGAGGTGGAGTTCGCCAACGGTATCGCGGCGCTCAGTGCCAGTGGGCTTTACGGCCCGGCGCGGATTTGCGGCGCGATTGTGGCCGGTGCGGATTTGCGTAGGGGGCAGGCTGTGGTGCCGGTACTGGAAGAGATGCTTGAGCGGGCCGGGCCAAGGTTGCAGGGCATTCGCAATGTAACGGCCTGGCACGCCGATCCGCGGGTGGTCTCCAATCCCAAACCGCCACCGTCGGGCATCCTCATGGACACCGATTTCCGCAAGGGCGTGAACTGCCTCAAAGATTACGAACTGACGCTGGACGTCTGGAGTTATCACACCCAGCTTGAAGAGGTGCTGGATCTGGCCAGTTCGTTCCCGAACCAGATGATCGTGCTGAATCACGTGGGCGGACCTGTTGGCGTCGGACCTTATGCTGGCCGCCGGGATGAGGTTTTCGCCGAGTGGTCGCGGCTGATCTGCCAGTTGGCTAATTGCCCGAATGTACGGATCAAGCTGGGTGGGTTGGGCATGAACGTCGGTGGCTTCGATCTGCACACTCGCGAGTTGCCTCCTGATTCGGACACGCTCGCCGCATTGTGGCGGCCGTACATCCTGCATTGTATTGATGCTTTCGGTGTCGAGCGTTGCATGTTTGAAAGCAACTTTCCGGTTGATAAGGGGATGTATTCCTATGGCGTCATGTGGAATGCCTTCAAGAAGATAACGGCCAACTTCACGGCTGAAGAGAAGCGCTTTCTGTTTAGTCGGACAGCCGTGTGTACCTATAACTTGATGATTGCTGATTAGTGCCTGCGGCACGTTAACAGCCTGGGCTGTTATTTAGATTTTTAGTCTGTCCGGTCTTCGGGGCGCGGTGTCGTTCGCCTTGAAGAAAGCTTCATGCCGTTTTCTGTTGTTTGATTTTGAATGTTTATTTAACTCATGACAGGGCAGGGCAGTTGGTTTTGCTCAGTCAATTATTGCGAGGCTGCATCATGTCCAGTGGTTTCAGAGTATTAAAGCGTGCCCGTCAGGTCAGTGCTGAACAGGTCGAAGGTTATCGTCAGGTGCCCGTGGCCAACGTCAGTGATTCAATGAACCGGATGACCGCCGGGGGCGTGACTTTGCGGCCCATGCACCGTTCGGGTGTGCTCGCCGGTCCTGCGTTGACGGTTAAATCCCGCCCCGGCGATAACCTGATGGTGCATTACGCCCTGGACATCGCTCAGCCGGGCGATGTGATTGTGGTGGATGCCGGGGGTGATCTGACCAATGCAATTATCGGCGAACTGATGGTCGCTTACGCCATCAAGAAGCGCTTGGGCGGTATTGTCATCAATGGCGCCATCCGTGATGCGGCGAGTATTGCTGCAGGCGACTTCCCGGTATTTGCCGCAGGTATTACTCACCGTGGTCCTTATAAAGATGGTCCCGGGGAGATCAATGTTCCGATTGCAATCAACGGTATGGTGATCGAACCGGGCGACATGATTGTCGGCGACGATGACGGCCTGTTAAGCATTCCTTTTGATGAAGTTGACAGTGTTCTAAACAAAGCCAGCGCCAAACATGCGGCTGAAACTCAGCAACTTCTGGATATTGCTGAAGGCAACAGCGATCGGAGTTGGGTTATCAATAGCCTGAAACAGAAAGGCTGCGTATTACCGGAATAAGCGTTACGAAACCGTGGCCAATCGACGGGAAATGACCCGGTATCACAGGCGGCTGAAACAGATGGTAAATCCGTAGGAGGCTGGCTAAAATCCGCGCGCCTTCTGCGGCTTGAGCCAATCGGACGTGACCGATTGGCCTCAGGACCGAACCACGACCCTGGGTCGACATAATTTATAAAGCTGGAAGGCCCGTGAAAATGAGGACGTCCAGCTTTTTTTGTGTCTGCTTTTCGGGGGTAAACTCGCCTTGTGCGCTATCAAAGCGCTTGCAGGTCCAGCGAACATGACGCAAATTTCCGAACGCCTGTTGGTCCAGGCCCATCTCGATGCCAAACAGCCCAAAGAGCTGAGCATTGAAGAGCAGGCTCACTACCGTGCTGCGATTGCGGCCGAGCTCAAGGCCCAGGACGCTGTGCTGGTGGCGCATTACTACTGCGATCCGGTCATTCAGGCTTTGGCGGAAGAAACCGGCGGCTGCGTATCCGATTCGCTGGAAATGGCCCGGTTCAGCAATAACCATTCAGCGAAGACCGTGCTTGTCGCTGGCGTGCGGTTCATGGGCGAGACTGCCAAGATCCTCAACCCTGAAAAACGCGTGCTGATGCCGACGCTTGAGGCGACCTGTTCGCTGGATCTGGGCTGCCCGGTGGATGAGTTCACGGCGTTCTGTGATCAGCACCCGGAGCGTACGGTGGTGGTTTACGCCAATACCTCGGCAGCGGTCAAAGCCCGTGCGGACTGGGTAGTGACGTCCGGGTGCGCGCTTGAAGTCGTCGAAAGCCTGATGGACAACGGCGAGAAAATCATCTGGGCACCGGACAAGCATCTAGGGCGTTACATCCAGCGCGAGACCGGTGCTGACATGCTGCTCTGGGACGGCGCTTGCATCGTTCACGAAGAGTTCAAGTCCAAGCAACTCGAAGACATGAAGGCGCTGTATCCGGAGGCGGCGATTCTGGTTCACCCAGAGTCGCCCGAGTCAGTGATCGACCTGGCTGACGCCGTGGGTTCCACCAGCCAGATGATCAAGGCCGCACAGACGCTGCCGAACAAGATGTTCATCGTGGCCACCGATCGGGGCATATTTTACAAGATGCAGCAGCTGTGCCCGGACAAGATCTTCATTGAAGCGCCGACTGCCGGTAACGGCGCTACCTGCCGTAGTTGCGCGCACTGCCCGTGGATGGCGATGAACACTCTTGAGCGTACGTTGCAGTGCTTGCGGGAGGGGAGTAACGAGATATTTGTCGATCCGGCGGTGATTCCCCATGCAGTCAGGCCGTTGCAGCGGATGCTGGACTTCACCCAGGCCGCGCGGATGAGGCAGGCTGGGAATGCTTGATTGTCGCCTGCAAATGATTGACCTGTAGGAGCGCGCTTGCCCGCGATAGCGATTGACCAGATAAAAACAGGGAGCCTGACACACCGCAATCGCGGGCAAGCGCGCTCCTACACAGACTGTGTGAAAACTACTACGCTCGGCAATACTGCGTTAAAAACAGGCGAAAAATGCTCATTTAGAACACCTAGACTCCGCTTTTTCGCCTGTTTTTGCCTTGTCTTGCCGTCGCTCGCTACGTTTTCACACAGTCTGTACAGGATCAAAACTTGCAGCGCTACATCATGTCCTTGACCATCCGCTCCTGATCCGCCAATTCCTTCTGCCGCGCATCAATGCGTGAAGCCAGCTGGAAGTTGTTGTTCGCCCGACGTTTGGCGAAGTCCAGTTGCTGGATGGCCTGCCTGAAATCACCCACCAGCGCGAAGTACTCGGCACGGGCCTGATGCAGGCCGATAGTGTTGCCATTCAAACCGCGGGTTTCAGCGACCAGATACCAGATGTCCGGATCATCAGGACGACTCTTCAGCAGCCCGTTCAGGGACTTTTCCGCTTCGGCGGTACGATTCTGTTTGAGCAGCACATCAACTCGCACCTGATTCAACGGATAGTTGTCGGGGTACTGAGTCAGCATCCGGTCAACCCGCTGTTGCGCGTCGTTGAGTCGGTTGTTGGTGATGTCCAGATCGATCTGCGTCAGGTTGTAAGTGATGTCGTTCGGCGACTTGTCGAGCAACGGCTTGAGGGTTTCCCGGGCTTCGTTGAGTTGCCCGCCCTTGATCAACGCGATAGCGAGGCCATAACGTGCAGGTTCGGATTTAGGGTTCTCGGTCAATTGTGCGCGGAAGCGCTTGGCCGCGATGCCGGGTGTTTCTTCGTAGATCAACGCTACACGAGCGCGCATCAACTGATAGCGCACGCTGTCTTCCTTGCCCCCCGGCTTGGCTTGCTCGGCGCGGTTACGGGTATCTGCGATCCGCGATTCTGTTACCGGGTGAGTCAGGAGGAATTCGGGTGGCTTGGCATCGAAGCGATACTGACGCATCAAACGTTCAAACATGGTCGGCATGTTGCGCGGGTCGTAGCCGGCTTTCTCCAGGTTGAGAATGCCGATCCGGTCAGCTTCCTGTTCATTCTGACGCGAGAAGCGCCGCTGTTCCTGGATAGCCGCAGCCTGTGAACCCGCGATGGCGGCAATGCCCGCATCTCCGGCCCCGGCAGCCGCCATCACGATACCCGCCAGCATCGCTGCCAACACAGGCACCTGCATGCGCTGTTGGGCTTCAACACCCCGGGCAAAGTGGCGTTGCGACAAGTGAGCCAGTTCGTGGGCCAGTACTGAGGCGTATTCGCCCTCAGTTTGAGCATTCAGGAACAACCCGCCGTTCACGCCGATAATCCCACCAGGAGCTGCGAAGGCGTTGAGTTGCGGGCTGTTGATCAGAATGAACTCAAGGCGTCGGTCCTGCACCTGACTGGTTTCCGCCAGGCTATAGACCGAGGTCTCGACGAAGTCCTTGAGTTGCGGGTCCGAAAGTTGCGCGACCTGGGCTCGCAGCAGTCCAAGCCAGGCACGGCCCAACTGGTGTTCCTGCTCCGGCGAAACAATCGCGGAACTGGCATCGCCAAGGGATGGCAAGTCATCGGCATGCGCAGGAACAGATAGCAGGCATGCGAGCGTCAACAGGGTGGGGCGCAGAAAATTCATCCATGGAGCTCTGAGTTGGAGAACCTCTACTGTAGCTGTCTCCATGGCCTGATGACCAGAGTGCGGTATTCTTCCGGGCTGTAAGACGTATCTGAAAAAACATTTTGCCTTCGCATGGCAATTTGATGTGCCTGCCTGGAGAGAAACGATGTCTGACGCTGTAACGCGCCCCGAAAGCTGTGATGCCGAAGTCGACGCCAGTGGCCTTAATTGCCCGCTGCCGCTGCTCAAGGCCAAGCTTGAGCTCAACCGCCTTTCCCGAGGTGACGTGCTCAAGGTCATCGCTACCGACGCTGGATCTCAGCGTGACTTCCGTTCCTTTGCCAGGCTTGCTGGTCATGAATTGCTTCATGAGGAAGCTGACGCGGGGATCTACACCTATTGGCTGCGCAAGGCGTAACCCACCGGGGCTCATCCGCTTTCACAAGGATTCTTGATGTTCAACGTGCTTCGCAACTGGGTACAACGCTACTTCTCCGATGAAGAGGCCGTGGTACTGGCGGTGTTGCTGTTTCTGGCATTCACCATTGTTCTGACGCTGGGCGGCATGCTGGCGCCGGTGCTCGCCGGGATGGTGCTGGCGTTCCTGATGCAAGGGCTGGTGAGCCTGCTTGAGCGTTTTCGCGTTCCGGAGTCCGGTGCTGTTGGTCTGGTCTTTATGCTGTTCATGGGCGCGCTCCTGCTGTTTTTACTGGTCTTGGTGCCGCTGCTCTGGCATCAATTGATCACCTTGTTCAACGAGCTGCCGGGCATGCTTGCAAAGTGGCAGTCGTTATTACTGCTGTTGCCCGAGCGCTACCCGCATCTGGTTTCCGATGAACAAGTGCTGCATGCCATTGAAGTCGCGCGGGGCGAGATCGGCAAATTCGGTCAGTGGGCGCTGACGTTCTCGTTGTCGAGCCTGCCTTTGCTGGCGAATATCATGATCTATCTGGTGCTGGTGCCGATCCTGGTGTTCTTCTTCCTCAAGGATCGGCGTCTCATCGGTCGTTGGGTCGTCAGCTATCTGCCGCGGGAGCGCGCTTTGATGACGCGAGTGGCCGAGGAGATGAATCGGCAGATCGCCAATTACATCCGTGGCAAAGTCATCGAGATATTTATCTGTGGCGGCGTGACCTACATCGGTTTTGTGGCGCTGGGCCTCAACTATGCGGCCTTGTTGGCGATGCTGGTGGGTATTTCCGTTGTGGTGCCCTACGTAGGCGCGGTCGTGGTAACCGTTCCGGTGGCGCTGATCGCCTTGTTTCAGTGGGGCTGGAGTGACCAGTTCATCTATCTGATGGTGGTCTATGGCGTGATTCAGGCGCTGGATGGCAACGTGCTGGTGCCGCTGCTGTTCTCGGAGGCGGTCAACCTGCACCCGGTCGCAATCATCTGCGCGGTCCTGTTGTTTGGCGGGTTGTGGGGCTTCTGGGGGATTTTCTTCGCGATTCCGCTGGCGACGCTGTTCAAGGCCGTGCTGGATGCGTGGCCAAGGCAGGAGCCGACCGTGGCACCGCTTTTGTAAGTGTCCAGCCTTATCGTCGGAATGCCGCCCAGGCCAAGCCTCGCGCCCACATGAGATTGCGTCCATATGTGGGAGCGAGGCTTGCCCGCGATGGGGGCGACGCCAATTCAGAGTCGATCAGGCTTTATTCAACGCCTGAGCCTTCTCCAGCACGGCTTCCACATGCCCCGGCACTTTCACACCGCGCCATTCGTGGCGCAGCACGCCATCCTTGTCGATCAAAAAGGTGCTGCGATCCACGCCAAGGTATTCCTTGCCGTACAGCTTCTTGAGCTTGATCACATCGAACAGTTGGCAAAGGGCTTCGTCCTTGTCCGAAATCAGCTCGAACGGGAACGATTGCTTGGCCTTGAAGTTCTCGTGGGACTTCAGGCTGTCTCGCGACACGCCAAATACCAGCGTGTTGGCCGCCTGAAACTGCTCGTGCTGATCGCGAAAGTTCTGACCCTGAGTGGTACAGCCCGGTGTGCTGTCCTTCGGATAGAAGTAAATCACGACCTGCTTGCCCTTCAGTTCGGCCAGGCTCACGGCCTGCCCGCTGGTGGCTTGCACCTGAAAATCACTAACCGGTTGATCTACTGCTACAGCCATGGGATTTCCTTACATAGGAGCTTGCGGACGCCACGGTTCAATCAGTGCATCGAGGTTCAGCGCGTCGGCGAAATCCAGGAACTGATCGCGCAGCCAACTGATCTGGATGCCCGCAGGCAAGGTCACGGTGAAGGTTGCGTTGAGCATGGTGCCACCGGTCTGCGGAGCCAGATAGGTATCGCAGATCAGGTTTTCCAGTTCCACATTGTGATCCATGAAGAACTGGCACAGCTCATTGATGATGTCCGGGCGATACGCCGAGCTGACGTAAGCCACGTAAGGCAGCGCCTCTGGACGGCTTTCCAGCGTGGCACTGCGCACCACACTGGTAGTGAAGTCATGTTTCTTGGACAGGCCGGGGAGGCCGGTTTCCAGGCGGGCCAGCGCATCCCAGCTACCGGAGACCTGCAGAATCAACGCGCTGTATTCGCCGTGACGGGTCAGGCGTGAGCTGACAACCGAGCAACGACTTTCGTGACTGGCACGGCACAGGACGTTGGTCAGCTCCATTGGGTTTGCGCCAAGGGCACTGATGACAAGGAATTGTTCGCGAACTGTGGGGGTGGACGACATGCAGCATTCCTAGATGATGAGCGGTCGGTACATTTATTGGCTTGCAGGACCGAATCGACGATCAACAGCGCCAGACACCCGCCGCAGCTTCTGGCGGAGTGCGTCTGCCTGATTACCGAAGGCAGGCTGCAACAGCGCTGGAGCAGGGGTTCTGACGATAAAATCGACCGATTGAAGGAGGCGCGCAGATGACCAGTACCGATCAAAGAACGAAGGGTAGCGAAAACCATCGCTCAGGGGAATGCTCACAGCGTGGTACTTCGCTTGTACTAGGCTGATAGCGCCAGTACCATTACCGCTCTCTTTTTCCGGCAGGAGCGGTTTGCATGATTGCGGGCAGTATGGTGGCACTGGTCACACCCATGGATGCACAGGGACGTCTGGACTGGGACAGCCTGAGCAAACTGGTGGACTTCCACCTGCAAGAAGGCACCAACGCCATTGTTGCCGTTGGCACCACAGGTGAATCGGCCACGCTCGATGTGAACGAACACATCGAAGTGATCCGTCGTGTGGTCGATCAGGTTGCAGGTCGTATTCCTGTCATCGCAGGTACCGGCGCAAACTCCACGCGTGAAGCGATCGAGTTGACCAACAACGCCAAGCGCGCTGGCGCCGATGCGTGCCTGCTGGTCACGCCGTATTACAACAAGCCGACCCAGGAAGGGCTGTATCAGCACTTCAAGACTATCGCCGAAGCGGTCGATATCCCGCAGATTCTTTACAACGTGCCAGGCCGAACAGCCTGCGACATGCTGCCTGAAACCGTCGTGCGCCTGTCCACGGTGCCGAATATCATCGGTATTAAAGAAGCTACGGGCGACCTGCAGCGTGCCAAGGCCATTCTGGCCGGTGTCAGCAGCGACTTCCTGGTGTATTCCGGTGATGACCCTACGGCGGTCGAACTGATTCTGCTGGGCGGCAAGGGCAATATTTCCGTAACGGCCAACGTTGCACCGCGCGCCATGAGCGAGCTGTGTGCCGCCGCCATGCGCGGGGATGCCGAGACTGCGCGGGCCATCAATGAAAAGCTGATGCCGCTCAACAAGACCCTGTTTATCGAATCCAACCCTATCCCCGTGAAATGGGCCCTGAACGAAATGGGTTTGATGCCGGACGGTATCCGTCTGCCGCTCACCTGGCTGAGTCAGGCCTGTCACGAACCGCTGCGTCAGGCCCTGCGCCAGTCCGGCGTTCTGGTTTAATTGAGGAAGCATTACGCAATGAAGCGATTGGCCGGACTTTCCGCACTTGCCTTGATTATCTCCAGCACCAGCGGTTGCGGTTGGCTCTGGGGTGAAGATGGTTACTTCCGTGACCGTGGCAGCGATTACCTCGAAGCACAGCAAACTGCACCGATGCAGATTCCGCCGGGTGTCTCCGAGACGAAGCGTCTTGACCCTCTGTTGCCGATCCCGCGCAACGTGGCGGACGACACCGCCAAAGGCGAATTCGTAGTTCCTCGCCCGCAACCGCTGTCGACCGTAGCGGACTCCAGCGACTTCAGTCTGCAGAAGAGCGGCAACAACAGCTGGGTGCTCGCTCAGCGTGCGCCTGCCGAAGTCTGGCCAGTCGCGCATCAGTATTTCGAGGATAACGGTTTCCGTATCGCCGAAGATCGCCCGCAAACTGGTGAGTTCAGCACTACCTGGCAGCGTCTGGACGAGCTGTCCGCTGCCGTTGCCAAGCGCCTGAGCGCGAGTGGCACGGCCTCTGATGCTGAAACTCGCGTGCGAGTGCGTATCGAGCCAGGCGTGCAGCGCAACACCAGTGAAATCTACGTGGTAAGCGCCGAGCGCCCAGCCGGTAGCTCCGCTGATGTCCCGTTCACTGATCGCGCTACCAACGTGGCACTCGATGCCGCACTGACCGATGACATGCTGGCCAGCCTGAGCCGCAGCTCTGCCCAGGGCGGTTCCGTATCGCTGCTGGCAGCGCGTGACTACGACACCCCAAGTCGTGTCGCCTTGAGCGAAGACGGTAGCGGCAACCCGGTTCTGAACGTCGGTTCGGATCTGGATCGCGCATGGTCCAGCGTAGGTCGAGCCCTGAATCAGGGTGAATGGCGCGTTGAAGACATCAACCGCAGCCTGGGTCTGTACTACATCAACCTGGCAGAGCGGGCTGATACGCCTGAGAACAAGCCTGGTTTGTTCGGCCGCCTGTTCGGCAGCAAGGAAACCAAGGAAGAGATCGATGCCCGTGCCGAGCGTTATCAAGTGCGCTTGAGCAAAGTGGGTGACAACGTTCAGGTTACCGTCGAGAAGAACATCAACACCGTCGCGCCGGCAGATGTTGCCCGTCGCGTACTGGGTGTCATTCAAGACAACCTGGGTTAAGTGCGTTTCGCAGTATTAGGCAGCGGCAGCCAAGGGAATGGCACGCTGGTAGCCAGCGGCAATACCCATGTGTTGGTGGATTGTGGTTTCTCCCTGCGGGAAACCGAACGAAGACTGGCGCGGCTAGGGCTTAGCGCGCATCAGTTGAGCGCGATTCTGGTGACCCACGAACATGCCGATCACGTGCATGGCGTGGGTTTGCTGTCTCGGCGCTACAATCTTCCGGTGTACATGAGTAGCGGCACGGCGAGAGGGTTGCGCAAGCCTGTTGAAGTCGCCGGGTATCTGGCAGGCGGCCAGGATTTGCAACTGGGGGCGTTGAACATCCATGTGGTGTCCGTCGCTCACGATGCCCTTGAACCGACGCAGTTCGTCTTCACCGACGGCACGCGTCGCTTCGGCCTGCTGACAGATCTGGGGTCGTACTGCCCGACGGTGCTGCAAAGCTACCACGGCCTGGACGCCCTGATGATCGAGTCCAACCACTGCAGGGACATGCTTGCTCGCGGTCACTACCCATACTTCCTGAAGCAGCGGGTCGGTGGCAGCGAAGGACATTTGAACAACCATCAGGCCGCAAGCCTGGTGAACGAGCTGGGCTGGCAGGACCTGCAACATCTGGTACTGGCCCACCTCAGCAGCAAGAACAACCTGCCGCATCTGGCCCGGCAATGTTTCGTCGACACCCTCGGGTGCGATCCGGACTGGTTACAATTGGCCGATCAAGATTCAGGGCTCGACTGGCGACATATCGCCTAGCCCAACTACTTAGCAAGCGGAGCCCATCATGGAAAAACGTGAAGAACTCTACCGCGGCAAAGCCAAATCGGTTTACAAGACCGACGACGCTGACCGCTTGATCCTGCTGTTCCGTAACGACACGTCGGCGTTCGACGGCAAGCGTATCGAACAACTGGACCGCAAAGGCATGGTGAACAACAAGTTCAACGCCTTCATCATGCAGAAGCTCGAAGCAGCAGGCATTCCGACCCAGTTCGACAAACTGCTGGCCGACAATGAAGTGTTGGTCAAAAAGCTCGACATGATCCCGGTCGAATGCGTCGTGCGTAACTACGCTGCGGGCAGCCTGGTCAAGCGCCTCGGCGTCGAAGAGGGCCTCAAGCTCAACCCATACACCTTCGAGCTGTTCCTGAAGGACGACGCCAAAGGCGACCCGTTCATCAACGAATCCCACGTCGTGGCATTCGGTTGGGGCACCGCCGAGCAACTGGTTCGCATGAAAGAACTGTCGCTCAAGGTCAACGAAGTCCTGAGCAAACTGTTCGATGACGCCGGTCTGCTGCTGGTCGACTTCAAACTCGAATTCGGCGTGTTCAGCGACGGCTCCATCGTCCTGGGCGACGAATTCAGCCCGGACGGCTGCCGCCTGTGGGACAAGGACACCAAGAAGAAAATGGACAAAGACCGCTTCCGCCAGGGCCTCGGTGACGTTATCGAAGCCTACGAAGAAGTCGCCAACCGTCTAGGCGTACCGCTCTAAGACGGAAAAGTAACGCAAGCGCTTGATAGCACGAAAAAAAATCAGCAAAAGGTATCGCCTTCTGCGATTGAACTGTTATGATGCGCGCCGTTGGAGAGATGCCGGAGTGGCCGAACGGGACGGATTCGAAATCCGTTGTACTGGCGACAGTACCTAGGGTTCAAATCCCTATCTCTCCGCCATACAAATGAAAGCCCCAGAAGTTATGCTTCTGGGGCTTTTTTGTTTTTGAACGGTTGTCAGGGGGATTGGGTGAGACCTTGATTAACGGTTCTGTTACGGTCTGTCCGAGTCACTCTCTGAGAAGCTGCAGATGAATATTCAGAATATATTGGAGCATGTGCGAAGCCGGTTGCCAGGTTTGCTAGCTGTTTATATTTTTGGAAGTCAGGCCAATGGTCATGCCAACGCGGAAAGCGATCTGGATATCGCCGTTTTGGTTGCTGGCAGTCTTGACCCTGTTGACCTCTGGCGTCTGGCAGGTGAGATCGCAGATATTGTGAATCTTCCTGTCGATTTGATCGACCTGCGTACGGCTTCGACAGTTATGCAATATCAGATTATTACCAAGGGCCGCCGAGTTTGGGCTAAAAATGAGGCCGCAGGAGTTTTTGAGGCTTTTGTGCTCAGCGAGAAAACTTCACTGGACTCCGCCAGGTCGGGATTACTCGACGATATCCGAAAGAAAGGGATTGTTCATGGTCGATGATGTGCTAATCAATAAAGCAGCTTCTATTGAGCGCTGTGTCCAACGGGTGCGGGAAGAGTACGAAAAAAATCCCGCAACTTTTGAGTTTGATTTCACTCGTCAAGATGCCGCGATACTCAACATTCAGCGTGCCTGTGAGGCTGCTCTGGATATGGGGCAACACCTTATCCGTCGTGAGGGGCTTGGGATTCCGCAGAGTGCTCGTGATGTCTTTGAACTGCTCCATCGCGGCGGATGGTTGGACGCATCATTACTAACCGTCATGAAAAACATGGTGGGATTTCGAAATATCGCAGTCCATGAATATCAAACTCTGCAGCTGCCTATCACTGTCGCAATCATCACTCAGCATTTGGGCGATTTCATTTTGTTCAGTTCGGCAGTCCTGCGCAGGGATGCTGGCGCTCAATAGCGACAGCAAATTCTCGTTGTAGGCATTGAACGCAGGAGGTAGCGCTTAATCATCTGGCGCGACTTTTTATGGATTACGCAGATTTGTCATTTCGGCGAGCGTTGGCACTCGGCGTAGACGGTGGGGTATTGATGCGTGAATTGGGGTGATGGGTTAGACGGATAGAGGGCGCTGTTTGTGTGTGCCTGATGCTTCGCGGCGATTGAATCGCGGGCAAGCCTCGCTCCCACAAGTTCTGTGAGGTCCAAGTCACCACGTCGTCAATCGGCTTGCGGGCAAACAGAGGGTTCGCTCAAGTCAATCTGCTAACGCAGTCCCGTTGAAGTGTAGGAATCGTCCTGTTTTCCTCAGGTTGATAGTCGAGAGCCTGGAGATATGAATAACTACCGCAGTCGCCAATTGGAATTGGCTGAAGATGAACCTGAATCCACTCGGCATAACGAGGGAAATCAGTTTCAGGGGCGCAGGCTTATATAGGCGCTCATTTCAGGGGAAACCATGCAGGAACGCGTCATGACTGAAACCGAGCTCGAAAAAACCAAAGCCGAGATCGACAAAATATTAGCTGAAGCTCGCAAGCTCGTTTTGGAGGCTGACAAGCTTGGCGCTGAAAAAACCAAGCTCAATGCTGAAGCTCGCAAAATGACTCGCGAAATCTTCTGGTATCCCGTCGCAATTGCCATCGGCATGATTGGCGCAGTGTCCACGGTAACGCTGTTGCTGGCCAGGCTACTCAGCTAATCGCTTTTTGCTTGCATCCCTTCTGGTGGTGAGTACCTAATAAGCCCCAATCCCTCAGCGTCAACAACCACCGTCACCCCTTCATAGCTCGCCAGCGTCGCGTGCGTCGTCTCTATCTCATGCTGCGTCAACGCCATGACGTTCACCCAGTGATTCCAGACCCGCTCGGCGGCGACGATGGAATTGAGCAGCTTGCCGTCCAAGTCTAACAGGAGTGCCTAGAGCGTCGGTTGTTGAGCATGGCTACCTCGGACTGGGATTCTGGTTAAGGACGATGAGTGACCAGCTTGATTCCGAGTGCAGTTAATACTTTCAGTACTGTGTCAAAGCGCGGCTTTGCACCTGGAGCCAAAGCTTTGTACAGACTGGCTCTGCCAAGTCCTGAATCCTTGGCTATCTGAGCCATGCCACGTGCTTTTGCTACATGGCCCACGGCACGAATCAGTTCGTCCGTATCACCATCAGCAAGAACCTGGGAGAGGTATTCGTTGATCGCCTCGTCGCTGTCAAGGATCGCTGCCATATCAAACGGCACTAGGGTAGTGGACATTTATCAAACCTCCTTCGCCATTATTTTTGCCTGCCTTATATCACCCGGCTGAGTTGATTTATCCCCGCCGACCAGGAGCACGATGATCGTACGGTCCCGGGTGGTGAAATAGATTCTGTATCCTGCGCCGACATCTACGCGCATCTCGGACACTCCTTCGCCGACGGCTTTCACGTCTCCCAGATTACCTGCCGATACGCGCTCAATACGTCGCGCTATAGCGATCCTGGCCCGTATGTCGCGCAAGCCTGCGTGCCAATGGGTGAAAATTTGTGTCTGCTGTATTGTGTACGTCACTGCCAAGTGTATCCGACTGGAGACAAGTTTTCGTCGTTTTTTAGGTTGGCGATATTCGCGCAGGCGAGTTCATTCGAGCTCGAATTCGGCTATTTATCGAGGAGAAGGGCTGGACGAAATATCACAACGGGGCGGAGAGCTTAGGCTGGCAACCTGTATCGCGTGCGGTAGATACCTACCGCGCTTGGTCTCATGGAGTCGATGCTGGAGAGGCTGGAGAGGTTGCTGATGAGTTTTTATGGTATTCCATGGCAGTCGCCGCTGGAATTTTTATCACGATCGCGACGATTACTATCTTAGTAGTCAGGCTCTTGAGCGCGGGCTGTCTTTCCTGCTTTAAACCCGCATCAATCCCAACCCTTCAGCGTCAACAACCACCGTCACCCCTTCATAGCTCGCCAGCGTCCCGTGCTGGGTCTCCATTTCATGCTCATGCGTCGCCGTAATCACAACCACACTCGCGCCTGCTGCTTCAGCCGCTGCAATGCCTGCGGGTGCATCTTCAAATACCAGACAGTCTTTCGGATCAACACCCAGTCGTTTGGCTGCAAGCAGAAAGCAGTCCGGGGCGGGTTTGCCTTGGCTGACGTCCTCAGCGGTGACGATGTTGACCGGTAATTTCAGTCCAGCAGCTTTCAGGCGCGCTTCGGCCAAGGCGCGTGGGGCGGAGGTGACGATAGCCCAACGCTCTGGCGGGAGAGAGGCGAGGAGGCGCGCGGCGTCGGGTACTTCGATGACGCCTTCTACATCGTCAATTTCAGCCTGGGAAATGGCATCGGCTTCCAGCTCTGGGTCAACGCCGGGCAGGTTGAGGTTGCGGATGGTGTCGATGCATCGCACCCCGTGGATCGTGGGCAGGAAGGTTTTGACGTCCAGGCCGTGGCGTTCTGCCCAGTGAGTCCAGACCCGCTCGGCGGCAACGATGGAGTTGAGCAACGTGCCATCCATGTCGAACAGGAATGCCGAGAAGCGTCGGTTGTTGAGCATGGGTTACCTCATTGAAATGGGGAAGATACGCACGATTTTGTAGGAGCTGCCGAAGGCTGCGAAATAGGGTATGTCAGGAAAACGCCTTCGCAGCCTTCGGCAGCTCCTAAAGGGGTCAACATATTCCGTGACAATTCCGAGTTTAACCAGCAGCGCCGGGGCATTCGAGTCTGATTTTTTGCCATCCTTTCGCCATGTAGTAGCGGCAAATTGTCGCAACACGATTTTGCGCGAGTAAGATGTGCACCTTGATTTCACGACCCCCGATTTTTCGGGGCTGGCTCTGATGCGCTCTGCATGGAGATTCCAGGTTGCCAGCCTTGGTTGTACGGACTGAATACGAGTAGACAAGAAAAGGCGATAACTGAAAATGACCAAGACTTCGCGACCTTTATATATTTCCTATGCCGGCCCTTCGCTGCTGGAAATGCCCCTGCTGAATAAAGGCAGTGCTTTTACCCCGCAAGAGCGGGTCGAATTCAATCTGATCGGTCTGCTGCCGCAAAACGTAGAGACGATCGAAGAGCAAGTCACGCGTGTATACAGCCAGTATCAGCAGTGCGCGAGCGATCTGGATAAGCATATTTATCTGCGTTCGATCCAGGACAACAACGAAACGTTGTTCTTCCGTCTGCTGGATTCCCACCTCGATGAAATGCTGCCGATCATCTATACGCCGACGGTAGGGCAGGCGTGTCAGGAATTCTCCAAAATCTATCGCACTCACCGCGGTCTGTTCATTTCCTATCCGGATCGCGACCGCATTGATGACATTCTTCGTAGCGCCACTAAAGACCGGATCAAGATCATCGTCGTGACGGACAGCGAGCGAATTCTCGGTCTGGGCGATCAGGGCATCGGCGGCATGGGTATTCCAATCGGCAAGCTGTCGCTGTACACCGCGTGCGGCGGGGTCAGCCCGGCTTACACGTTGCCTATCGTGCTGGACGTCGGCACCAACAACCAAGAGTTGCTCGACGACCCGATGTACATGGGCTGGCGCAACAAGCGGGTGACCGGCAAAGAGTACGAAGACTTCATCGCGTTGTTCATCGAAGCCGTTCAGCGTCGCTGGCCGGACGTGTTGCTGCAGTTCGAAGACTTCGCCCAGACCAACGCCATGCCGTTGCTGGACAAGTACCGCGACGAGCTTTGCTGCTTCAACGATGACATTCAGGGCACCGCGTCGGTGGCGGTGGGGACTTTGCTCGCCGCCTGTAAAGCCAAGAATGAAACCCTCGGTCAGCAGCGCGTGGTTTTCCTCGGTGCAGGTTCGGCGGGTTGTGGTATTGCCGAGCACATCATCGCCGCGATGGTGATTGAAGGCCTCACCGAAGCAGAAGCTCGTAAGCGGGTAATGATGGTGGATCGTTTTGGCCTGCTGACTGACAGCATGGACAACCTGCTGGAATTCCAGAAGAACCTGGCCCAGAAAGCGGGTGACGTTGCGGGCTGGTCGAACGGTGCGGGTTATCCTGAACTGCTGGACGTAGTGACTAACGGCAAGCCGACTGTGTTGATCGGTGTTTCCGGCCAGCGTGGCCTGTTCACCGAGCAAATCATCCGCGAGATGCACAAACACTGCGCCAAGCCGCTGGTCATGCCGCTGTCCAACCCGACGTCTAAAGTCGAAGTCACCCCGCAGGAAGTTCTGACCTGGACCAACGGCGATGCATTGGTGGCTACCGGTAGTCCCTTTGCGCCAGTGACTGTGGGCGATCGCACGTTCCACATTGCACAGTGCAACAACTCCTACATCTTCCCGGGCATCGGTCTGGGTGTTATCGCGGCAAAAGCCACGCGGATCTCCGACAAGATGCTCATGGCGGCGTCCAACGCGCTGGCTGAGTGTTCGCCGATGGTGACGGGCAAGGGCGACGCAGTATTGCCGCCGCTGAAGGAGATTCAGGAAGTCAGCAAGAAGATCGCTTTGGCGGTCGCCAAGCAGGCTCAGGCGGACGGTGTGGCGCTGGAAACCACCGAAGAGTTTCTGGTTGAGGCGATCCAGCGTAATTTCTGGCAGCCGAAATACCGGGCGTATCGTCGCAGCGCGGTTTGATCGCGGGCTGACGGGATGAGCTAAAGCCGCGACAGGTAAACCTGTCGCGGCTTTTTTATGGGTTTAAAATGAAACAGAGTCAACGGTCTGAAATGCAATCTCTGTGGGAGCTGGGCTTGCCCGCGATAAGGCTTGCCCGCGATAAGGTGGGTGTGATCTGAAGTGAATCGCGTCCAGCCTTATCGCGGGCAAGCCCAGCTCCCACAGGTTCGGTGTTTGCCGTTAGAAAGCGCTGAGTCATGGGCTCCGCGCGACTATCAGTACCTATATAAAACACAGGAGCATCCGTTGGAAGGAATCGACAAGGCAGGAACTGAACAGATCTTCGCCTTCAACGCCGCCCTGAAAACCCTGCTGCAAACCCGGCCAGCAAAGCCTTCCACCGGCGAGCCGCTGTATTTCAAAATCTTGCCAACGCCCCTCGGCCCAATGCTCGCCATGGCGGAAAAGCGCGGGTTGGTGATGCTCGAATTCCTGGATCGGCCGATCCTGATGCGTGAGGTCGAAGAGCTGCGCAGCCGTTTCGGCTATTTGATCGGCGCGGGAGACACGCCGCATCTGCTGCAGATCGAAGACGAACTGAAACGCTACTTCGAAGGCTCGCTGACCCGCTTTGAAGTCCCGCTCCACACTCCGGGTAGTATTTTTCAGAATCAAGTATGGGAAGCGTTACGTCAGGTGCCTTATGGCACCACCTGCACCTATGGCGAAATAGCGCTGTTGCTGGGCAAGCCAGGCGGCAGCCGTGCGGTCGGGCTGGCCAATGGCAGCAACCGCATGTCCATCGTTCTGCCGTGCCATCGGGTGATCGGTGCAGACGGCTCGCTCACAGGTTATGGCGGCGGCAAGCATCGCAAGGAATTCCTGTTGCGTCTGGAGCGCGTAAAGCTCCAAATCGACGAACAGGGCCAGTTGGCGTTCTGAAGGTCGGAACGCTGGCCCGATGAACGGTCAAGAATTGCCCATATTACCTGCAAATCCAGGATGAAGATGTTTAACACTTGCAGGACAGATGCGCGGTAATTGCCGAGTGCGATATATACTGCGCGCCATTCTTCAAGGGAGAGCCGTGTGGCCATCGATATTCACTGGATTCGCGACGACGACAGCCTCGCCCTGCATTGCGCACAGTGGCAGTCGCTGCCCTTTGTTGCACTCGACACCGAGTTCATGCGGGTCGACACTTTTTACCCTATCGCGGCGTTGCTGCAGATCGGTGACGGCACCAGCGCGTGGCTCATTGACCCGCTGCTGATCAATGACTGGCGGCCGCTGGCTGCACTGCTGGAAAACCCTGACGTCATCAAAGTGGTGCATGCCTGCAGCGAAGACCTTGAGGTTTTGTTGCGTCTGACTGGCAGCCTGCCCGCGCCGCTGTTCGATACTCAACTGGCGGCTGCTTACCTGAACCTGGGTTTCTCCATGGGCTACTCGCGTCTGGTTCAGGACGTCCTGAACATCGACCTGCCTAAAGGCGAGACCCGTTCGGACTGGCTGCAGCGTCCGTTGTCCGAAACGCAGATCAGCTACGCAGCGGAAGACGCGGTGCATCTGGCCGAGCTTTACAGCCTTCTACGCCCGCGACTGTCTGACGAAAAATACGCGTGGTTGCTAGACGACGGTGCCGAGCTGGTTGCCAATTTGCGTCGCGATGTTGATCCGTATGAGGTTTACCGCGAGGCCAAGCTGGCCTGGAAACTGTCCCGCGCTCAGTTGGCAGTCCTGCGCGAACTGTGTGCCTGGCGTGAGCGTGAGGCCCGTGCCCGCAATGTGCCGCGTAACCGCATCTTGCGCGAGCACTCGCTGTGGCCGCTGGCAAGGACTCAGCCGGACAGTCTGGCGGCGCTGGCAAAGATTGATGACATGCACCCCAAGACCGTGCGTCAGGATGGCGAGTTTCTGCTTAACCTGATCAAGACAGCCAGCAGCGTGCCGCCGGATCAATGGCCGCCAGCGCTACCTGAGCCTTTGCCGATCGAAGCCGCGGCCGTGATCAAGACACTCCGTGCCGTTGGCCAGCGCTATGCCGAACAACTGGATATGGCGTCAGAGCTGATGTTGCGCAAAAAGACCCTGGAAGCCCTGCTTAAAAGCGGTTTCCCTAACGGCCCCTATCAATTGCCCGATTCGCTGCGTGGCTGGCG
Source organism: Pseudomonas quasicaspiana (assembly GCF_021147825.1). Classification (NCBI taxonomy): domain Bacteria; kingdom Pseudomonadati; phylum Pseudomonadota; class Gammaproteobacteria; order Pseudomonadales; family Pseudomonadaceae; genus Pseudomonas; species Pseudomonas quasicaspiana. The sequence goes on along the minus strand of NZ_JAGTPI010000010.1, from coordinate 23,297 downwards.
TCGCGAATTGATGGGCCAGGCGTTGCTCGATAGCCTGGCCAACGCAGGAGAACAGCAGTGAAGCGTATTTGCTCGATTTACCGCAGCACCAAAAGAAATGAAATGTACCTGTACGTGCTCAAGAGCGATGAGCTCAAGCGCGTACCGCCTGAATTGATGGTTGCATTCGGCAAGCCGTTTCACGCATTCGATCTGGTATTGAGCCCGGAGCGAGCGTTGTCTCGCGAAGACATCAACAAGGTATTGGAGAACCTCGACACCCAGGGTTATCACTTGCAGATGCCGCCAGCGGAGGACGAGTACATCGAACACTTGCCCGAAGAGCTGTTGCGCCGCAATGATCCGGTCTGAGCCCAAACCAGCACCCGTTAGCCGAAGTTATAAAGATTGATACTGGTCAGCGCGCCGAGTCAGGGCGCATTGCCGGTCAGTGGTCGCTTGTATTGTTTTTAAGGTTTTGAAGCCATGCGCGTTCTGATCGCCGAACACGATTACCCTGTCTATACCCAACTGCTGCGCAAGGCTGCGCCGGAACTGGAAATCCTCAGCACGGGCGACTCTGCGGAGTTGTCCAGGTTTGCCACTGATTGCCCGGTATGGCTCGGCCAGCCGGACCTGTTGGCCAATCTGCTGCGTCAGGGACATAAACCCGCATGGATGCAATCGACCTGGGCAGGCATTACGCCGCTGCTCGCCGAAGGTCTTCCCCGAGATTACCGTTTGACCCGAGCGGTTGGCATATTTGGTCAGGTCATGGCCGAGTTTGTGCTGACCTACATGCTGGGTCACGAACGTGAAGTGCTGGCGCGTCTGGTCAGCCAGGTCGAGCGCAAGTGGGACAACCGCAGCGGCCAGAGTCTCGCAGGCCGCAAGGCCTTGATCGTCGGCGCGGGTGATATTGGTGTGAGCGTGGCGCAATTCCTGGCGCCGTTTGGCGTGCAGGTCTATGGCATCGCATCGAGTGCGCGCACTCAGGCACCTTTCGTTGAGGTCGGCGCGATGGAAGATCTGGACCGGCTGGTGGGGGAGGTGGATTACGTGATCAACCTGCTGCCTAACACGCCGCAAACCCACGATCTTTACGACGCGAAACTGTTCGCCAAATTCAAGCCTACGGGCTTGTTCATGAACGTCGGGCGCGGTACTTCGGTGGTTGATGCTGATTTGGTGGAGGCCCTCAAGGAAGGGCATCTGGCGGGCGCAGTGATTGACGTTTGCCGTCAGGAACCGCTGCCGCAGCGCCACCCGTTCTGGACCGCCTGGGGTTTGCTGCTGACCGGTCACAGTTCGGCGCCGACTTCGCCCGTGGCGATGGTCGGGCTGTTTCTTGAAAATCTCAAAGCCTATGAGGCGGGTGAGCAGCTGCGCGGGGAAGTGGATTTTTCGCGGGGATATTGAAATTCAAGCTCGCGAAGAGACCTGTGGGACCGGATTCATCCGGGAAGGCGTCATTACAGGCGGCATAATTGTTTCGACTGTACTGAACTCTTCGCGAATGAATTCGCTCCCACAGGGATTCATCAGGTTACCATTGGCTTACAGGCTGAAATCACCTTCTGCTGCCAACTGCGCCACGGTCTGACGCGGGCTTGGCACTTCGCGGCCTTGCAGGTATTCCGGCAAGATCGATTTGTCGCCCAGCTTGCCGATTGCCACGGCTGCGTGCACCGCGTAGCCCTCGGGAATATTCAGTTCTTTGCGGGTCAGTTCCTGATCGAAACCGGCCATGCCGTGGGTGTGCCAGCCGCTCAAGCTTGCTTGCAGAGCCAGATAGCCCCAGGCGGAACCGGTATCGAAGGTGTGCCACAGCGCCGGGCTTTCTTCCGTGGCGCCGGGTGCGGTGAAGGTGGTCTTGGAGATCACGATCACCAGTGCCGCCGCATGTTGTGCCCAGTTACGGTTGAACTCGACCAAAAGGCTCAGGTAACGCTCCCAGTTCGGCGTGTCCCGGCGTGCATACAGAAAACGCCAAGGCTGCGAGTTATAAGCCGAAGGTGCCCAGCGAGCGGCTTCGAAAAAGCTCAGCAGGGTTTCTTGAGGGATGCTTTCGCCACTGAACGCGCGAGGCGACCAGCGTTCGGTGAATTGTGGGTCGATGGGATAATCGGCGACGCGAGGGTTTGTGCTCATGGGAATCCTGAAAGGCGAGGATGGAGGAACGCTCAAGCGGTGGGCCGTGGACGGCAGGCATCGCGGATGTCGACTAGCGCATGTTGTATAAAAGCAGCGCACTAAAGCTACTGCGCCGTCCGTCCGATGACAAGTCTTGAGTACCGACAGTCGATCACACTTGGCCCGTAGCCCCTGTCGCACTAGACTGGCGGCCTTTTTCCTACCTGATGCTGATAGCCCGAACCCATGGCCGCTAAAGTCGAACCTTTCTGGATCCGCAAGACCCTTGCCCAACTGGACAACACCGAGTGGGAGTCGCTGTGTGACGGCTGTGGCCTGTGCTGTCTGCAGAAGCTTGAGGACGAGGACGACAACAGCGTCTATTACACACGTATCGCCTGCAAGTTACTCGACCTGAAAACCTGCCAGTGCACGGATTACCCTAATCGCCGGGCTTCGGTACCGGATTGCATCCAGCTCACGCCGGGGCAGGCTGACGAATTCAAATGGTTGCCGCCGACCTGTGGTTATCGTCTGGTCAGCGAAGGCAAGGACCTGCCACTCTGGCATCACCTGGTGTGTGGTGATCGGGATGCGGTACACAAAGAACGCATCTCTCAGTCTGGTCGCATGGTCAGCGAGAACAGCGTGCCTGAGGATGATTGGGAGGATTATCTGATCTTTCGCGCCGGGTAATGCGTGATTCGGTTAGATATTCGTGGGAGCGAATTCATTCGCGAAGGCGGTATCTCAGCCGCTGAATATGGGCCAGACAAACCGGCCCCTTCGCGAATGAATTCGCTCCCACATTAACTCGAGGCCGGGTTACAGCCCGTTCTTCGGCTTGGTCAGCGCTTCCAGACCTTCAGTCAGCGCGTCTTCAGTCGCCACTTCGGCTTTGGTCTTCAACAAGCTCAACTCGTCACCGGCACGTTTGATGCGCGATTTGGCGATGTCCAGATCATTGCGGCTTTTCTCGACCATGCTCTTGGCCGAGCAATGCCCGGTGATACCGCGGGCCAGCACCGCGCCGCCAATGGCCAGCTGAATCAGGCCGAAGAAACCGCCCCGACGCAGGCCTTTACCCATCATCAATACGCCGCCTGCCAGCGAGCCAACACGCTCCCAGCCTTGAACGTTCTGTTCTGGTTTGCCTTCGATGGCGTCGTCAATGCGTTCTACGATCGGGGTATCGCTCATGATGTTGCTCCATGATGGGATGATTTTCGGTTCAGTAAGAACTGACTATTGCCTTCCGAAACTGTTCAATCCATTTCACCGAGCTGTTTACGAATCAGCCTGTTCCCGACCGAATTGTGGACCTGAGCGCGTGTTGACGCCTTTGGCCATGCGGTCGTAAAGCACCACATTGACGGTGGCAGCCAGGTTCATACAGCCCTGAGTCGGGATGTAGACGACGTCTTCACACCAGTCGCGAATTTCTTTGTCCAGCGAGCCGTCTTCGGGCCCGAAGATATACAGCGCACGGTCCGGGTGAGTGTATTCCGGCAGGGCGCGGGCCCCGTCCACCAGTTCGACCGCGACTGGAATGCAGCCCAGGGGCAGAATGCTTTTCAGGTCTTCGATGCCGATCAGGGGGATGTCCTGATGGATCTTTTTGGTGTCGGTAACGAAGTCCCGAGCGCGCTCATAGCGTTTACCGGTGTAAAACACCGAAGCCACCCCGTAACAACCCGCTGCACGCATCACGGAGCCTACGTTTTCCGGAGACTTGGGATTGAACAGGCCAATGCAGGCATAGCGTTTGTTTGCCACGGGGAAGTGCTCGCAGGGAAAAGCGGGCGATTATACGGTGGCAAAGCCGCAAGCGGTAAGCTACAAGCTACAAGCGGATTGGGTTGCTCTTACTTGCAGCTTGAAGCTTGCAGCTCGAAACTGCTTCTATTCCTTCTTCATCAACCCCGCCAACGCCGCGAACGGGTTGTGCGTGGCCTTGGAGGCTTTCGGGCTGCTGGTGGAGCTTTCCGAGAAGTACTGCTGGTCGGTGTAGCGTGAGTGTTCGTTGTCGTGGCAGTAGAGGCAGAGCAATTCCCAGTTGGAGCCATCCTGAGGATTGTTGTCGTGGTTGTGGTCGCGGTGGTGCACGGTCAGTTCGCTCAGGCGCTTGCCGGCAAACTCACGGGCGCAGCGGCCGCAGACGTGGGGATACATACGCAGCGCCTTGTCGCGATAACCCATCTCGCGGTCGCGCTGGGCGTCGGCGAGGATGCGATCCAGCTTGGCGGTGTGGGAGGGTGGATTGGCCGTGCTCATGAGGTCACCTGTATCGGATTCGGTCGATGAAACAATAATGAATGCGTCAAGTCTAGCGCGTCGCGTCGGGTTCAGCCTTTGAGTTTTTCGGCGATCCAGATGGTGTGCCGCGTGCCCTTGTTGCCGTGGGCGAAGACTTGCACCTCCTCAGCTTTGAAGCCGGCCTTGCGCAGCTTGTCGGAAAACTTCTGATCGGCGCTGGCTGACCACACAGCCAGAATGCCTTTGGGGCGTAGAGCCTGCGCACACGCGGCCAGGCCACCGGAAGAATAGAGCCAGCTGTTGGACTTCTGCGTCAAACCTTCGGGGCCGTTGTCCACGTCGAGCATGATGGCATCGAAGCCATGAGGCTCGCTTTTCAGTACCTGAGCGACGTCTTGAACGATCACTTTGGCGCGCGGATCCAGCAGCGGGTTGCCGGACTTCTCGCCCAGCGGCCCGCGATTCCACTCCACCACACCCGGGACCAACTCAGCGACTACCACTTCGCCATTTTTGCCCAGATGCTTGAGCGCCGAGGCCAGGGTAAAACCCATGCCGAGGCCGCCGATCAACACGCGAGGCTGTACCCGTGAAGCGACTTTCTTGCAGGGGATCTCAGCCAGAGCGTCTTCAGAACCGTGCATGCGAGTGTTCATCAACTGGCCGCCATCGCCGCCCTGAATCTTGATCACAAAGTCTTCACCGTATTCGAACAGGCACAAAGCACCGCCGTTATCGGGAATGGCAGTGGTGTCGAGCAGTACGAAACGTTTCATTGAGGACTCATCTGGAAGTAGATTTTTGACCATAGGTCGTCGGCCAGGAGTAGGCTGAACGGCACAACAATCGTTTGGCACAGGAGGCCATTGATGAAGCGCGCTATTCTACCGGCGATTATCCTGACTGCGCTCTGGGTAAATGTCGGGTATGCAGATAATCAGTCTGCGGCATCTATCCCCGCATCGGGCTCGCCGGGCACCGCTACACCGACGCCGTATCCCCAGGTCGTTCCGCCGGGGCCTGCACTCATAAACGGTACCCAGGGCGACGGGGCATTGCTGCCCAAAGTCGAACTGCCGCAGCCACCCAAAGGGCAGCCGGTGCCTGGGCAGGACCCGAATACTCCTACGCCTATGCCGCCTCGGCCTAAATAGCCGATTGAACGTCTATGAACCACGAGTGGTGAAAGGGCTGTGTATCCCTGCAGGCGCAATCCCGGTGGGGGATATTGGTCTGCATACACTATTCCCGTGCAAACTGTGTGAAAACGTAGCGAGCGACGGCAAGACAAGGCAAAAACAGGCGAAAAAGCGGAGTCTAGGTGTTCTTAATGAGCATTTTTCGCCTGTTTTTAACGCAGTGTTGCCGAGCGCAGTAGTTTTCACACAGTCTGCGTGGGAGCGAATTCATTCGCGAAGGGGACGTTCCTGAAAAGAATTCTGGGCTGACACACCGCTTTCGCGAATGAATTCGCTCCCACATTTAAAGCCAGTTTCTGCTCAGACGTTGCGAATTACTTGAGACAAACAACTAAACCTGCTGCGCCAATAACTGGCCATCAACCATGCGCAGGCGTTTGGACAGCGACGTGGCAAGTGCACGGATGATCTTCGCAGCAACCCGCGGCGCTTCATCGAGCATTTTTTCCAGCGCGTCCCGGCCCAGATTCAGCAACTGACAATCGGTTGCGGCGATGCAACTGGCCGAGCGACGTTCGCCATCCAGCACAGCCATTTCGCCAAATGCCCGGCCACGACGCAACACGGCGATTTCCACCGTCTGCCCATCAGGGTTGAGTTTCTGCACCGAGACCGTGCCCAAATGGATGATGCTCATGAACGAGCCCGGATCTCCTTCGCTGAAGATCGCTTCGTTCTTGGCAATCGATGCCATGTTGAAGTAGCCCGCAGCGGTCTGGAAATCAGCAGGCAGCAGTGGGTCAAACAGCCCACAGTCCATGAGCATGTCGCGGATTTCGTTATTCAGGTGTGACGGTTGTTCTGACATGGTCGGGTCTTGTTCTGGCCAATCGACGGTGTTGATGTATTTGCGCAAGGTCGGACGCTTGAAGCGTCCGACCCCACAGCTACTAAGACACGGATTTCAATCCGAGTTCATGGCTTGATCTGCAATACCTTGAAGATAAACCCGTATTCGAGTGCCACGTCACGCAAACCCTGATAGCGACCGCTCATGCCGCCGTGGCCCGCGCCCAGTTCGGTCTTGAGCAGCAGCAGGTTATCGTCGGTCTTGTTAGCCCGCAGTTTGGCCACCCACTTGGCCGCTTCCCAATACTGCACCCGGCTATCGTTGTAACCCGCGATCACCAGCATGGCCGGGTAGTGTTGGGCGCTGACGTTTTCATACGGCGCATAGGCTTTGATTCGCTCATAAACCTCTGGCTCCTGCGGGTTGCCCCACTCGTCGTACTCGGTGACGGTCAACGGCAGGTCGGGATCCAGCATGGTGTTGAGCACATCAACGAAGGGCACTTCGGCAATCGCAGCCTTGAACAGCTCGGGACGCTTGTTGACCACTGCGCCAATTAACAGGCCACCCGCACTGCCACCACTGATCACCAGGTGTTCGGCGCTGGTGCGCTTCTCGGCGATCAAGTGTTCAGCGCAACTGATGAAGTCGTCGAAAGTGTTCTGCTTGTTTTCCTGCTTGCCGTCGCGATACCAGGCTTCACCCAGCTCACCGCCGCCTCGCACATGAGCGATAGCAAAGGCAACGCCACGGTCCAGCAAGCTCAGGCGGGCATGGGAAAACCATGGGTCAAGGCTTTCGCCGTAAGCACCGTAGCCATACAGGTACAGCGGCGTTGGCTGGTCGGCCAGTTCACGCTTGACCACCAGGCTGATCGGTACTTGCGTACCGTCCTTGGCCGTGGCCCACAAACGCTGGCTGACATAAGCATCGGCATCGAAAGGGCCGAGCACCGGGGTTTCCTTGAGGACCGATTGCTCGCCGCTGGCCAGCGTCAGTTGACGTACCTGAGCCGGTCGATTCAGGGACTGGTAGCGCAGGCGGATTTTATCGCTGTCGAACTCCAGCGTGTCCTGCACGTAAAGGCTGTAGGCCGCGTCCGGTAACTGCACGCGATAGGCAGGCAGACCTTGCGGACGCACCTCAATGATCGGCAAGCCTCCTTCGCGCAGGCTAAGGGTCAGGCCCTTGGCGTTGAGGCTCAGACCTTCAAGCATCACCGTGTCGCTGTGCGGGACCAGCACTTGCCAGTCATTGCGGGTCGGTACGCCAGTGGCTTTTTGCTCAGCCTGATACAGCGCAAAGTTGATGCCGTCCTGATTGCTGCGGATCAGCCAGCTCCACACGCCATCCACCTGGCCGTGATCGATGGAATATTCGTGGCCTTCAACGCGCGGTGCCATGCACACGAATGCATGTTGCGGTTGATCAGCATCCAGCACCCAGGCTTCGCTGGTGGTTTTGCTGTCGAGCCCGAGAATCAACTGCTTTTCCGAACTGCTGCGATAGCAATGCAGGAAGAAGCGGCCGTCTGGCTCGCTGAAAACCAGATCCGCCGATTCATCACCCAGTCGGTGGCGATACAGCTTGTGAGGGCGATGGGTATCGTCCAGTTCGCCAAAAAACAGCGTCTGGCTGTCGTTGGCCCAGGTCATGCTGCCGTCGCAATTCTCAAACGGCAGGCTGCTGACCCGACCATTGCTCAGCTCTTTGACGTAAAGCTGATAAACCTCTTCGCCGGTGGTGTCCAGGCTGTAGGCCAGACGCTGGTGGTCCGGGCTGATGCTGAAGGCCCCGAGGGAGAAGAAACCGCCCCCCGCCAATACATTGGGGTCGAGCAATACTTCTTCACGGCTTTCGTCGATGCTCAGCGAGTCGTCTGCCGGACGCGGGCAGCGGTAATGCCGGGCGTATTCGTCGCCTTCGGTGGTGCGGGTGTAATACAGATACGGTCCCCAAGGGGAGGGCAGCGACAGGTCTGTTTCAAGAATGTGGCCTTTGATCTCCTGAAACAGTGTCTCGCGTAGCGCTTCCTGATCCGCAAGCTGTGTCTGCTGCCAGGCGTTTTCCGCCTTGAGGTAGTCGAGAACTTCCTCAGTGTCGCGGTTTTGCAGCCAGGCGTAAGGATCTGCGCCATCGGCTTTGCGGGCGAGGGGGGCAGTTGATGCTGAATTCGATAAGGTCATGCAGGGCTCTCTCGTGGAGGCGCCTGGCGCAAGCGGAAAAAATGAAAAGCCGCTGCACCGGACTAATACTCAAGCCGGACAAGCCGGGTTGGCGAAAAGCCGTTATCATAAGCGCCTCTTTACCTGCCTTACCACGGATGTCATGACCGAGAACGACTATACGATCGCCTGGGGGCTCTACGCTTTTGCTGCGTTGGGCTGTCTGCTGGTTTGGTTTCTGGCGACCCGCTGGATGTGGCGTTACCTGCGCGAGCCGCTGGTGGTGATCGTTGCGGTGTTGCTGTTTACGCCGACGATGATCGACGCCACCAAGGAAATTTACGCGCCTGCTGTCGCCATCACCGCCCTGGACCTGTTGTTCAAGGTGGGCAGTAACGTCTGGAACGCGCTGTCTGACCTGGCCATGTACGGCCTGATTGCCCTCGTGGTTTACGTGCTGTTCGCGCTGATTCGCTGGCCGCTGGAAAAAAGCTGGAAAGCTCGCCATCCGGAAAAGCCGGTCCAGCCTGAAAACCCGGCTGACGCCGAAGACGACGATGAACCTTTTTCCGGGACTGACCGCAATACGCGTAAACCGGCGGCTCCCGCAGTCAATACCAGCAGCCGTTCGCGAGTCGAACCGCGCCTTTGAATCCTCCTCCGGCGCTTGTGTCGCCATGCTGCTGAACGTTTGCAATCGAGAACCTGAGCATGTGTGAACTACTGGGCATGAGCGCCAATGTCCCGACTGACATCGTTTTCAGCTTTACCGGCCTGATACAGCGCGGCGGGCGTACCGGCCCGCATCGTGATGGTTGGGGGATCGGCTTTTACGAAGGCCGTGGCTTGCGCTTGTTCCAGGACCCTGCGGCCAGCAGCGAGTCGGAAATTGCCCAATTGGTGCAGCGTTATCCCATCAAAAGCGAAGTGGTGATTGGCCACATCCGTCAGGCCAATGTCGGCCGCGTATGTCTGTCCAATACCCATCCCTTTGTGCGCGAACTCTGGGGCCGTAACTGGTGTTTTGCTCATAACGGCCAGTTGGCGGAATTCGGTCCCCTGGCGACGTTCTATCGCCCGGTGGGTGACACCGACAGCGAGGCGGCCTTCTGCGATTTGCTTAACCGCGTGCGTGAAGCGTTCCCTGAACCGGTAGAAGTCGAAGAACTTCTGCCGTCGCTGGTCGAGGCGTGCAGTCACTATCGCAGCAAGGGTGTGTTTAACTGCTTGCTCAGTGATGGCGACTGGCTGTTTTGCTTTTGCAGTACCAAACTGGCTCATATCACCCGTCGCGCTCCGTTTGGTCCGGCACGGCTGAAGGATGTCGATGTTATCGTCGATTTTCAGGCTGAAACGACACCCAATGACGTGGTGACAGTGATTGCGACAGAACCGTTGACCGAGAACGAAAACTGGAACCGCTACGAACCGGGTCAGTGGGCGCTCTGGCGGCGGGGTGAGTGTGCGGCGAGCGGCAATACCTAATTTTGTTGAACCTGGCTTATGTGGGAGCTCCTACAGAAGGTATTTCAATTCGATATCTGTGGTTTGTCTGAGAGGGATCTAAATGCTGCGAAGTTATCTGCGATTGGTCTTGTTCACAGCGGGCCTGTTGTTCGGGGTTCAGATACCGGGTTTTATCAGCGATTACGGCAAGCGGGTCGAGGCGCATCTGCTTGAAGCTCAGCAGAGCGTGCGAGGATACAACGCCACCGCGCAACAGTTCTTCAAAGGCGATGTGCAGGCGTTGATTCAGCACTACCGCAACAGTGAGGACCCGGTGTTCCGTAGCGACGCCGATACCATCAACACGCTCTTGACCCGCACCCAGGTCCTGGAGCGTGAATGGCTGGCAATGCAAGGTCCGTGGTATGCCCGGGCGATTCATGTCGCAGTGGCCGCCGATGCCGATATTCGCAGCGAGACCTGGAATGGTTACACCTGGCAGGTGTTGCTGGCACCCGACGTTATTGCGTGGGGTATCGTCAGCGCGCTGTTGCTGGCGTTCCTGATCGAAAGCTTCTTCCTGATGATCAACTGGGTCGTCAACGGCGGTCGTCGCAAGCATCGTCCGGAGCGGGACTGGCGCTGATCAGGAGTTGCGGTAAGCGTTACAGTGGGAGCGAATTCATTCGCGAAGGCGGCACTCCAGGCGATACGTGGGCTGTGGATGTACCGGCCTCTTCGCGAATGAATTCGCTCACACGGGAATTTTGTTTGTAGGCTAACCTGGAACTCCCTGCGGTATCGGCTCTGCTGCGCAACAGTGCTACTTCGACAAAAACCTCATCCCTTCTTCCAGCCCTCGCAATGTCAGCGGATACATCTGATCTTCGATCAAATCACGTACGATATTGGTCGACGTCGTGTAGGCCCAGGCGTCTTTTGGGTAGGGGTTGATCCAGATGAGCTTCTTGAACTTGGCGGTAAAGCGCTGCATCCACAAGTAGCCCGGTTCTTCGTTCCAGTGTTCGACACTGCCGCCCGCCTGGGTGATTTCATAGGGCGCCATGGCGGCATCGCCGATGAAGATCACTTTGTAGTCCGCTCCGTATTTATGCAGCAAGTCCTGGGTCGAGAAGCGCTCCGAGCCTCGGCGCATGTTGTTCTTCCACACCGATTCATAGATGAAGTTGTGGAAGTAGAAATACTCAAGATGTTTGAACTCGGTTTTGCACGCCGAGAACAGCTCCTCGCAGACTTTGACGTGGGCATCCATCGAGCCGCCGATGTCGAATAGCAGCAACAGCTTGATGGTGTTGCGTCGTTCGGGGCGCATCTGGATGTTCAGCAGACCTGCGTCGCGAGCTGTGTGGTCAATGGTGCCGTCGATGTCCAGTTCTTCTGCCGCGCCCTGACGGGCGAATTTGCGCAGGCGGCGCAGGGCAATCTTGATGTTGCGCGTGCCCAGCTCCACTTGATCATCGAGGTTCTTGTATTCACGCTGATCCCAGACCTTGACCGCTTTGCCTTTGCGCTCGCCAGCGTCGCCAACCCTGATGCCTTCCGGGTTATAGCCGCCGGAGCCGAACGGACTGGTGCCACCCGTACCGATCCATTTGTTGCCACCGGCATGACGTTCCTTTTGCTCTTCCAGACGCTTCTTGAATTCTTCGATCAGCTTGTCGAGCCCACCCAGTGACTGGATTTGCGCCCGCTCTTCATCCGTCAGAGAGCGCTCGAACTCCTTGCGCAGCCAGTCTTCAGGGATCAGCGCCTTGAGATGATCGTCGAGCTTTTCCAGGCCATTGAAATAAGCGCTGAACGCTCGGTCAAACTTGTCGAAATGCCGCTCGTCCTTGACCAGAATCGTCCGGGCCAAAAAATAGAACTCATCCATGTCGGCGAAGGTGACACGTTGTTTCAGCGCGTTGATCAGGTCCAGCAGCTCACGGACTGAGACCGGCACCTTGGCGGCGCGCATTTCATTGAACAGATTGAGGAGCATGGTCTCTCCTGAATCAGCGGTTGCCGCGACGGCTCATGAATGCAAGGCGCTCAAGCAACTGCACGTCCTGCTCATTTTTGACCAGCGCGCCGGCCAGTGGCGGAATTGCCTTGGTCGGATCGCGTTCGCGAAGCACGGCCTCACCGATGTTGTCGGCCATCAGCAGTTTCAGCCAGTCCACCAGCTCCGAGGTCGAAGGCTTTTTCTTCAGGCCCGGCACTTTGCGCACATCGAAGAACACGTCCAGCGCTTCGCTGACCAGGTCTTTCTTGATGTCCGGGTAATGCACGTCGACGATCTTTTGCAGCGTCGCCCGGTCCGGAAAAGCGATGTAGTGAAAGAAGCAGCGACGCAGGAAAGCGTCCGGCAGCTCTTTTTCGTTGTTCGAGGTAATGATAATGATCGGCCGGACTTTGGCCTTGATAGTCTCGTCGGTCTCGTAGACGTAGAACTCCATCTTGTCGAGTTCTTGCAGCAGGTCGTTGGGGAATTCGATGTCGGCCTTGTCGATTTCGTCGATCAGCAGAATAACCCGTTCTTCGGCTTCGAAGGCTTCCCAGAGCTTGCCTTTCTTGAGGTAGTTACGCACGTCGTGGACTTTGTCCACGCCCAGTTGCGAATCCCGCAAGCGGCTGACCGCATCGTATTCATACAGGCCTTGATGGGCCTTGGTGGTGGATTTGATGTGCCAGGTAATCAGCTTTGCGCCGAAGGATTCCGCCAGTTGCTCGGCGAGCATGGTTTTACCAGTGCCGGGCTCGCCCTTGACCAGCAGCGGGCGCTCCAGAGTAATGGCCGCGTTGACCGCCAGCTTGAGGTCGTCGGTGGCGACGTATGCGCGGGTGCCTTCAAACTTCATCGGTAAATCCTCGATAAACAATGCGCGGACTATAGCGCGCAGGTCTGGCGGCTGTGAATGTGGGGCGGGTATTCATTGATTGAATGGCGAGGTTGGTGCGCGTCCTACGGGACTGCGTACGCTCCGTGGGAGCGAATTCATTCGCGAAGGGGCCTGTACATCCGCAGCCTATGTATCATCTGAAATGCCGCCTTCCCGAATAAATTCGGTCCCACCGGTTCGCTGTGGCCAAGAGCATAAATTCGCGTCCACAGGAATTGCGTTCGCCCCGCGCAAAATTACCCTTTGCTGTTGTCATACCGCGCATTGAATGCCTGCACGAACGCATTCCTCAGGATCTGCAGGAATGCCTGAAACGCGCTGACATCCTGGTTGTGCACGCTCCCGCTCAGTTCAACCCGGGTAGCAAACTGGTTTTCGCTCTGGTTCTTGAGCACGGTTTCGCTGCCGCCCACCACGGCTTCCCAGATGGACCGAAAGAAGCCTTTGTTCTGGTTTTCGACATCCTGCTTCCAGTTGAAGACTTCAACATCGCGTAGCAGCGGTTTGATGTAACCACTCAACTGGCCTTTATTCGCTTGAGCTTCGATCACCAGATCGCCTTGCCCGGCATTGAAGTCGAAGTTGCCGTAGGCGGACGCAAAGTCGTTCAGGCGCTTGAGCTGTATGCCGGTGGCACGCAGTCGCAAGTCAAAATCCTCGAAGTTGCTGAACGGATCGAAGGTCGCGGACCCTTCCATTTTTGCGTGCCCTTCGAGGAGCGCCTTGCCTTCGAAGCGGGCATCACGATTGCCCTTAACGTCCTCGACGTTCGTCAGGTTATAGAGGCTGGCGTTGAGCGAGTCGGCCTCGATCTTCACTTTCGGCGTTGTGCTGAAATTATTGAAGGTGATCTTGCCGTCATTGATGCGGACTTCGTTGAGGGTAATCGGTAGCAGCTTGTTTATTTGCTCCTGCCAGTCGGTGCCCTTACCCGTCTGTGACGCTTGCTTGTCGTTGCCGCCGTCGACAAAGTTGATCTCTGGCTGGGCGAATATCATCTCGGCAACCACCGCGTGGTCGTACCACAGATGATTCCAGCTCACCGCCAGATCGATGACGGGTACTTTGACGAATGGCACTGGTACCTTGCCGTCCACCTTGACGATATTCAACCCGTTGATTCTGTAAGCGCCGCGCCACAGCGCCAGATCCACATCCGTGACCTGGCCGCGGTAGTCGCCCATGTTGGCGAGCTTGTCATTGAGGTAGTTGCGGACCAGCAAGGGCAGGGTGATATGCACTGCGATCAACAGCACGATAATCCCGGCCAGAGTCCAGAGTGGCCAGCTATAGCGACGTTTCATGGCAAAGGTCTCAAGTTGCGATGAGTTGTTGACTCCGTGCGTTCGCATCCGTTCGCTGCGACTGGACGCATGCAGGTCATGAGGCATAGGCTTCCAACTCTCTGACATCTGATGAACGTGCACAAGGACACCGCCATGAGCCGTATCTACGCTGACAACGCCCACTCGATCGGCAAAACCCCACTGGTGCAGATCAACCGTATCGCCCCCCGTGGAGTCACGATTCTGGCCAAGATCGAGGGCCGCAATCCGGGCTACTCGGTGAAATGCCGGATCGGCGCCAATATGATCTGGGACGCTGAAAGCAAGGGCAAACTCAAGCCCGGCATGACTATCGTCGAACCTACCTCCGGCAACACCGGCATCGGCCTTGCATTCGTCGCGGCAGCACGCGGCTACAAGCTGATGCTGACCATGCCCGCGTCCATGAGCATCGAACGCCGTAAAGTTCTCAAGGCATTGGGTGCCGAACTGGTTTTGACCGAGCCCGCCAAAGGCATGAAAGGCGCTATCGAGAAGGCCGAAGAACTGCTGGCCGGCGATCCTGAAAAATTCTTCATGCCAGCCCAGTTCGAAAACCCGGCCAACCCGGCAATCCATGAAAAAACCACTGGTCCGGAGATCTGGAACGATACGGATGGCGCGGTCGATGTGCTGGTCGCGGGTGTCGGCACCGGGGGGACGATCACCGGGGTTTCTCGCTACATCAAAAACACCGCAGGCAAACCGATTCTGTCTGTTGCCGTGGAACCTATGGTTTCGCCGATCATTACTCAGGCGCTGGCGGGTCAGGAAATCAAGCCAAGCCCGCATAAAATCCAGGGTATTGGCGCTGGCTTCATTCCCAAGAACCTTGACCTGTCCCTCGTCGACCGGGTGGAACTGGTCAGTGACGAAGAAGCCAAAGCCATGGCCCTGCGCTTGATGCAGGAAGAGGGCATTCTTTGCGGTATTTCCTGTGGTGCCGCCATGGCTGCAGCGGTACGCATGGCGGAAACCCCGGAAATGCAGGGCAAAACCATCGTCGTGGTCCTGCCAGACTCGGGCGAGCGTTATCTGTCGAGCATGCTCTTCAGTGACCTGTTTACTGATCAGGAGCTGCAGCAGTAAGACCTCGTTTGCACCGCGCTGCTTCTTGTCAGGTCGGCGAGGGTTTATGATGCCCGGCTGGCGAACCATCTACAGGATGGTTCGCCTTCACGCATGATTATCAAGGCAAGACGTACAGCGGTAAGCAAGGAGAGTTAGATGACGTTTTCATTGGCTGCCAAGGTATCGATCCTGATGCTTTTCGTGTGCAGCACGCTGTATGTGCATTTGCGTGGCAAGGCGCGATTGCCGTTGTTGCGTCAGTTCGTCAATCATTCGGCGTTGTTCGCTCCTTATAACGCCCTGATGTACCTGTTTTCCCGCGTGCCGTCCAAGCCGTATCTGGACCGCAGCGCGTTCCCCGAACTGGATGTGCTCAAGGATAACTGGCAGACCATTCGCGAAGAGGCCATGCATCTGTTCGACGAGGGTTATATCCGGGCTGCCGAGAAGAATAACGATGCCGGTTTCGGTTCGTTCTTCAAGAAGGGCTGGAAGCGTTTTTACCTGAAGTGGTATGACAAAGCCTTGCCGTCCGCTGAGGCTCTGTGTCCGAAGACTGTCGCACTGGTCAACTCCATCCCTAACGTCAAAGGCGCGATGTTCGCCCTGCTGCCCGGTGACAGCCACCTGAACCCGCACCGCGACCCGTTTGCCGGTTCGCTGCGCTATCACCTGGGGCTATCGACGCCTAACTCTGATGATTGCCGCATCTACGTGGATGGTCAGGTCTATGCCTGGCGTGATGGCGAAGACGTCATGTTCGACGAAACCTATGTGCATTGGGTCAAGAACGAGACTGACGTGACCCGCGTGATCCTGTTCTGCGACATTGAACGGCCGTTGCGTTCACGCATCATGACCCGCCTCAATCGTTGGGTCAGCGCATTTCTGGGCCGTGCGACTGCGCCGCAGAACACCGACGATGAACGCGTAGGCGGGATCAACCAGGCCTATGCCTGGAGCAAGCGTTTCAGCGATACCTTCAGCGGCAAGGTCAAGCAGTTCAAACGCAAGAACCCGAAAGCCTACCGGGTGTTGCGCCCGGTGCTGGCGGTGGTGGTGCTTACGTTGTTGGGGTATTGGTTGTTTGGGTGAGGTTGAACACAGGCTTCATATAAAACCTGTGCAGACTGTGTGAAAACTACTGCAGGCTGGGCACCTTCGGTGCTACGCGCACAATACTGCGTTAAAAACAGGCGAAAAATGCTCATTTAGAACACAAACCTGTGGGAGCGAATTTATTCGCGAAAGCGGGGGTATCAGGCACCGATGTTCTTCAGGCCTGGCCCCTTCGCGAATAAATTCGCTCCCACGCAATACGCAAACTTCCTTCAGGTTGTCTTCACCGCCGCAGGCCGCAACACCAGCCACAGCGACACCGCAATCAGCGCGCCGCCGTAGACGTGCACCATCGACAGCGGCTCATCCAGAAATAACGCACCCCACAGTACGCCGAACGGCGGAATCATGAACGTGACCGTCATTGAACTGAGCGGGCCGATGCTGCTCATCAGGCGGAAATACAGGATGTAGGCCAGAGCGGTGCAAACGAGGCCCAGACCCAGCAGCGATACCCAGACACTGACGCCACCCCAACTGGCAGGCGGGTCGGTGAACACGCGATAGCCAAAAAAAGGCAGCAGCAACAAGGTTGCGCCAAGCATGCTGCCCAGTGCTGAAAGACGACTGTCCAGTCCGCCCTGACGGTCCAGCCAGCGGCGGGTCAGGAAGCCGGCGAACGCATAACACGTGGTCGCCAGCAGGCAGGCGAGGGCACCCATCAACAGCTCAAGGTTGAAAGCCACCGGTCCTGCACGCGTCAGGATGCCGACACCGACCAACCCCAGAAAGACGCCGCAGATCTTCACTGCCGAGAGCTTCTCACTGAAGAACAACCCGCCGACTAATACGCCCATCAGGGGTGTCGTGGCATTGAAAATCGACGAGTAACCGGCAGGCAGCGTTTGCGCTGCAATCGAGTAAAGCGTCGCTGGCAGCCCTGAGTTGATTACCCCCAGCAGCATGCAGGTCTTGAGCTTGCCACGAAAATCCAGGTGCACGCGCATCAACAGGAAAATGATCAGCAGGCCTGCTGCGGCAATGGACACACGAAAAAAGGCAGTCGGCACGCTGCCCAATACGGGCGCAACAATGCGCATGAACAGAAAGCTCGCGCCCCAGATGGCGGCGAGCACCAGCAGGTTGACGATATCGGCAGGTTTCATGAAAGGTCCTTCTTGTTAGAAGGGCGGGAGTTTTACCGGGAGATGGATGCTGTTGCAATGGTTTGTAACGTTATTGGCAATTGTCTGATTTCGATGTCGCACTACCGCACGTAACTGGTAATAAAACCCGATAACTCGTCATACAACTGTGTGAGATTGTTAAACATTTAATACTTCAAATTATCGATATCCGGTCATTAATTTATTCTCTCCTCTGCCGACACAACGTATTAGGTTGCCGCAACGCAGTCAACGCTGCGCGGTGCCTTTAATCCAACGCCAATGTATTGGCTTCATGTCTTAGAGGGCCCGGACTTGAAGGGTCTCAGCAATCGCCATGAAAAATACAAATCTATTAAAACTATCGCATTCCACCGTTTTAATCGGTTTGTGATCGGAGAGGAAGTGTCGTGATGGCTTTGAAGTTTCGTCATAAAATTCTGCTGGCTGCCTCGATCATCGTGGTATTGGCGTTCGCGTTATTCACGCTGTACAACGATTATCTGCAGCGCAATACGATTACCAAAAACCTTGAAAACTCGGTGGCTCAAGCCGGTGAGCTGACAGCGACTGGCATTCAGAGCTGGTTGAGCGGACGCATTCTTATTCTGGAAAACCTGGGGCAAAACGTTGCCCGACAAGGGACCAAGAGTGATCTGGGCGGCCTGGTAGGCCAACCGTCGCTGACGTCGACGTTCCAGTTCACTTACATCGGTGATACCGAGGGCGTGTTCACTCAACGACCTGACGCCGAAATGCCTGCCGGGTACGACCCTCGCAAGCGTCCCTGGTACACCTCGACGGTAACCGCCGACAAGACCATCATCAGCGCGCCTTACCTGGCCTCGGTAGGTGGATTGGTGGTGACCATCGCCAGTCCGATCAAGATCAATGGCAAGCTTGCGGGTGTTGCAGGCGGCGACCTGAGCCTGGAGACCCTGGTCAAAATCGTTAACTCGGTAGAGTTCGGCGGTCTGGGGCATGCCTTCCTGGTCAGCGGCGACGGACAAGTCATCGTCAGCCCGGACAAAGACCAGGTGATGAAAAATCTCAAGGACATCTACCCAGGCCAAACCCTGACTCTGGACAAGAAGTTGCGTGAAGTCACCCTCAACGGCCAGCAACGCTTGCTGTCGTTTGCCCCGATCAGCGGGTTGCCGGGGGCGGACTGGTACATCGGACTGTCGATCGATAAAGATAAAGCCTACGCGCCACTGGGCGAATTCCGGACCTCAGCGCTTATTGCAATGGTAGTGGCCGTCATCGTTATCGCCTTGCTGCTGAGCCTGCTGATCAGTGCGCTGATGCGTCCGCTGACAGCGATGGGCCGTGCCATGCAGGACATCGCGCAGGGTGAGGGTGATCTGACCCGCCGCCTGAGCATTCAGGGCAAGGATGAATTTGCCGAGTTGGGTGGCTCATTCAACCAGTTCGTCGAGCGCGTGCACGCGTCAATCTCGGAAGTTTCTTCAGCGACGCTGCTGGTTCATGACCTGTCGCAACGGGTAGAGCAGTCGTCCAATTCCTCGATACTTGGTTTTGACGAGCAGAGCGCCCGGACCAACAGCGTGGCCGCAGCGATCAATGAACTTGGCGCTGCGACTCAGGAGATTGCCCGCAACGCTTCCGATGCTTCCGCTCAGGCCAGTCAGGCCCGCGAACAGGCCGAAGACAGCCGCGCAGTGGTGGAAAAAACCATTCAGGCAATGACCGGTCTTTCCTCCAAAATCAGCGATTCCTGCACGCAAATCGAAACCCTGAACACCAGCACTGAAAACATCGGGCAGATTCTCGACGTGATCAAAAGCATCTCGCAGCAGACCAATTTGCTGGCGCTCAATGCCGCAATCGAGGCCGCGCGCGCAGGTGAAGCCGGTCGTGGCTTTGCGGTAGTAGCCGATGAGGTACGTAACCTGGCGCACCGGACTCAAGAGTCTGCCGATCAGGTGCACAAGATGATCGGCGAACTGCAGCAGGGCTCTCACGACGCCGTGGAGAACATGAACCAGAGCCAGGCCAGCAGCCGCGACAGCGTTGACGTCGCCAATCAGGCAGGCATTCGACTGACCAGCGTCACCCAGCGCATCAGCGAAATCGACGGTATGAATCAGTCAGTGGCGGCTGCCACTGAAGAGCAGACCGCCGTGGTGGAAACACTCAACGTCGATATCAGCCAGATCAACATGCTGAACCAGCAGGGCGTCGCCAACCTCAACGAAACCCTGTCCGACTGCGCCGCGCTTTCGCAACAGGCAGGTCGTCTGAAACAGTTGGTGGCAAGCTTCAAGATCTGACCGATCCATCGGTGAATGTCAGCAAAGGCCAGCGAGCGTTGCAGTTCCTGGCCTTTTTTCAGCGCAAAGGAGAGTGCGCGATATTCAAAGACTCAGGTTTATTCGTAATCCGGAAGTTTTACTTTCTCCGAATCACGAAGGAACAGATTGGAAAATGCTTTGCGTATCATGGGTTGACCGGCAATACGCATTGCGCCCCTGAGTAACGTCAGTCCCCCGCGAGTGTGAGGCCAGAGCATACGTGGAACAATCTTCGGAACGCCTTGGCCTTCTTTCACGAATGGCCGCATCACTCGCTCGTACGCTGCAAGCGCGGATGGCAGATCCTCAGTCCTCGACAGCTCGCCCGCCAATACGTATCCACCGACAATCGCGAGGGTGGTGCCGATACCCGACAGGGGAGTAGCGCACCAGGCAGCGTCGCCAGTCAGGACAACCCGATCGTCATACCACCGGTTCATCCTCACCTGCCGAAGGACATCAAAATAGAAATCGTCTGTCCTGGACAAACCGTCGAGAATGCGCGGGAAGTGCCATCCTGCATCCGAGAATTTCTCTTGCAGGAACTGCTTCTGACGCTCGGTATCCCATTGGTTTTCACCCTCGGGTTTCTTCTGCATCCCCATGTAAACATGGACAGTGTCCTGTCGACCTGGCTTCAGCGTTGCCCCGATACCGCCAACGGTATTGTATTGACGGGCAAACACTCCATCCTCGGACGTCCTGGGGATTGCGAAGTAGGCGATAGTAATATCCATCCACTTCGGCTTGTTCTCTCCCGGGAAAACCAGTTCGCGGGTGGGTGAGCCAACCCCTTCTGCAACGATGACGAGATCGTAGCGATCGCTTGGGCTGTTCTCGAAATGCACGGTGACACCATGGGCATCCTGCTCTAGCGCCTTGATTGTTTCGTTGAAGCGATAGTTTGAACGCTGACTTGCGGGTTCATAGATCATGCTGGCGATATCGCCGCGCATTATTTCCAGCTCGGCTGTTGGCCCGTCGCCCATGTCCTCGACTGCAAATCGCGCGATGGTGTTGTCATGTTCGTCGACCCAGTCCGTGCCCGCCTCACCGGTAGTGAGGTCGAGAGCCGCTTGCTCCAGCCCCATCTTTCGCAAGACTTGGCGACCAGCGCCACGCACGTCCACGTTTTGCCCGCCATCGCGAAATTGAGGGGCCTTTTCTATAACGGTCACATCAAAGCCATGGCGGGAAAGCCACCACGCTGTGGTGTTGCCTGCAACACTTGCCCCACTGATGAGGATTCTTCTGGACATGCGGATTCTCCTGTAATCCGCACTTTGTATCACGCGTGATATAAATAAACATCACGCGTGATACAAAATGTTACTCTTCCAGATTGCCGATGAAGCGCTGGAGCAACGTAACGAAAACCGTAGCCTCTTCTGGACTGAAGCCTTCCAGGCCACGTGCATTGGTGTCGAGCAAAACCTGTTTTCCCAATGCCGCCACCTCCTGACCTCGCGCTGTGATGCTCACGTTGGCAGCACGCTTGTTTGTGGCAACAACGGAACGCTGGATGAGGCCAGCAGCTTCCAGCTTGTCCAGAGTCGCAACCATTGCGGGCTGTTTGACGGCAGAGGCTTTTACAAGGTCGCGCTGAAGCATGGGGCCGCGCCAGGCAAGCCACAATAACGGGCCGAGCAGGGTTAGCGAAATACCGTGAGACCGTAACGCGGCATCGGTCGCGCGGTTGAACACGCGTTCCGCGTGATTGGCGAGATAGCCGGGAGCGACGGCGGCTTCCGGGTGGATGTCTTTATCATTCTTCATCGGAGCATTTTGTCGGATTTTGAAAGGTTCCACTACCTGCGGCCAGCGTCTAGTTTTAAACAGCAAGTCCCTTGCCCAATCTGCGTTCATGCAGCGAAACCAGAAATAGTGAAAAACTCCGAGAAAATCTACAAACCTGCATTCATCCGTTCTGAATATCACGTAAGACTGATCCCGATCACGCTCTTCTCGTCCGACAAACCTTTGATTTTCTGGCGTAATCCCTGACAATCGCGCCCCTCTTTTCTGAGGGGACGCGAAACTGCCCGGTTTATCTGACGCGTCCCTGCCATGTTGTATTAACCGGCACGGAGATTCGACCGGATGAATGATCAGGCCAATAGCGTCGAACAGCGTTTTGATGCAGCCGCTACACCGATTGCGGCATGGAGTCGTCATGACACCACCTGGATGCTCGGGTTGTTCGGCACCGCCATCGGTGCAGGTACGTTGTTCTTGCCCATCAACGCAGGTATTGGCGGCTTCTGGCCGTTGCTGGCCCTGGCGTTGCTGGCGTTTCCGATGACCTACTACGCGCATCGCGGTTTGACCCGCTTTGTGCTGTCCGGCCGTGAAGGCGCAGACATCACGGAAGTCGTTGAGCAGCACTTCGGCAAAAGCGCCGGGACGCTGATCACCGCGTTGTACTTCTTTGCGATCTTCCCGATTCTGCTGATCTACAGTGTGGCGCTGACCAATACCGTTGGCAGCTTTCTTGAGCACCAGCTTCACATCCAGCCGCCGCCCCGCGCCTTGCTGGCGTTTGTGCTGATCCTCGGGTTGCTGGCAGTTGTGCGCTGTGGAGAACGGTTCATCGTCAAGGCCATGAGCCTGATGGTCTACCCGTTCATCGTGGCGTTGCTTTTCCTGGCGGTGTTCCTGATTCCGCACTGGAACGGCGGCATTCTTAGCACGGCCACCACGGTGCCGGAGCCTTCGGCATTCCTGCATACCTTCTGGCTGGCAATTCCGGTGATGGTGTTCTCCTTCAACCATTCGCCGATCATCTCGGCGTTTGCCGTTGACCAGAAGCGCATGTACGGCGATCAGGCTGAAGGTCGCAGTTCGGAGATTCTGGCGCGGGCTCACGGTTTGATGGTGGTCATGGTGATGTTCTTCGTGTTCAGCTGTGTGCTGACCCTGTCCCCAGCACAACTGGCTGAAGCCAAAACGCAGAACATTTCGATCCTGTCGTATCTGGCTAACCATTTCAGCAACCCGACGATTGCCTTCGTGGCACCGCTGATTGCTTTCGTGGCGATAGCCAAATCATTCCTGGGCCACTACATCGGTGCCAGTGAGGGTTTGAAAGGCATCGTGGTGAGAACCGGCCTGCGTCCCGCGCCCAAAGCGCTTGATCGCCTCACCGCAGCCATGATGCTGGTGGTGTGCTGGGTTGTAGCGACACTTAACCCAAGCATCCTCGGCATGATCGAAACCCTTGGCGGGCCGATCATTACCGCGTTGCTGTTTCTGATGCCGATGTACGCCATCCACAAAGTCCCGGCCATGCGTCAATACGCAGGCAAGGCGTCCAACGTGTTCGTGGTAATTGTGGGTGTGGTGTCGATGCTGGCGCTGGTTTACTCGTTGATGCAGTAATCTTTGAACAGGTAATACACAGTCTCAATTGAAACGCGATCCCCTGTGGGAGCTGAGCTTGCTCGCGATAAGGCTGGACGCGGTTCACTTTAGATCGCGTCCAGCCTTATCG